>JAIKVR010000095.1 GCA_024685545.1 Eubacteriales bacterium
AAAAGACAGGAAGATGAGCTGGATAAAGTTCGCAAACAGCATGAGGCTCAAGCAGCCGCGCAGAGAGCGGAAGAACTTCGCCTGAACCTGATAAGGGCAGAACAGGAAAAGAAAGCCGAGGAACTCAGAAAGGCTGAGGAAGCCCGTAAACAGCGTATCGCAGACATCAATACTCAGGCTGAAAGGCAAAAAGCCATACGCGAACAGCTGGCCGAGGAAGAGAGGCGTGAAAGACTGCGTCAGATAGAGATGCTGCGTCAGCAGCAAGAGGCAGCAAAGCGTGCCGAGAAGGCGAAAGCTGTTGAGAATAATATAGCAGATCTCGAAAAAGAACGTGTCGAAGCCGCCCGCCGCCTGGAGGAAAAACGCAGAGCTTTAGCGGATCAGGAGTACGCTATTCGAAACTCCCAGCTATTGCGTCAGAATGAAGAAGACACTAGAGTTTCCGCTCATAAGGCTGAGGATGATAATAACAAGGTTGGTTCGCTGTTAGAAAGCCTGTGATAAATTGAAACATATTTTATCCAAATTGCGCCGTGCATCGGATGATTATCATATGATCGATGATGGTGACCATATCGCCGTCGCTGTATCCGGCGGAAAAGACAGCATGCTCATGCTGAAGGCTCTGGCTGCATTCCGTGGATTCTCCCCGCAGAAGTTTACCCTTACAGCTATAGCGGTAGATCTTGGTTTTGGGGCAGATTTTATGCCGTTAAGGGAGTTCTGCCGTGAAATAGATGTCGATCTGAAGATTGTACCGACTCATATAGGAGAGGTGATATTTAAAGAGCGCAGGGAAAAGAATCCCTGTGCTCTATGTTCAAAGATGAAGCGCGGGGCGTTGGTGAACGCTGCGATTGCGTCCGGCTGCAATAAGCTGGCTTTGGGACACCATGCCGATGACCTGATAGAAACGTTTTTGATGGAGATGCTTTATAACGGGAAGCTAAACACCTTCAGCCCCGTAACGCTGCTGGATGTAAAGAATATCACTGTTATCCGGCCTCTGATTTATCTTAGGGAAAAGGAAACGATCTATGCAGCAAATAGGCTCTCCATACCGGTAATTGACAGCCTCTGTCCGGCAGACGGGGTGACAAAAAGGGAGGAGATGAAAGAATTGGTAAAATCCCTTACGAGAAGAATGCCGGAAGCAGATGAGCGTATCATACACGCCGTAATGAACTATATGGGAAAGAAATAGACGAAAACAAAAACTGCGGAGCAGCTTCCGCAGTTTTTTGGATCAACTCATTTTCATGAAGGCAATACCATTGCAACAATAGAGCATGATTATCTGTACGTATAATATTGGCTTAGCCAAAAAGCCTGAATTTAAACCGTTCCTTTTTTGGTTCCCGCGGCAGTATCTTGAAAAACCTTTCTCCGTTTGAAATGATCTGATTGCAGAAATCCTCGTAGTCCATTCCCTTGATCTTGCTGACGGTCTTGGCTGTCAATGAGGCATAAGCAGGGCAATTGCGCTTGCCTCGGTTTGGAACAGGAGTCATGTAAGGGCTGTCTGTCTCGATCAGAATGCGTTCGACAGGCAACATCTCTATCATTTCGCGAACCTTAGTGGAATTCTTAAAGGTAGCTACACCTGAGATTGAGAACATGACATTCATATCCAAATATCGTTTAGCCATTTCAGTGCTTTGTGAGAATGAGTGGAGCACGGCACCTCTCTCAGGAAGATTGTCCCTGAGAATCTCAAAAGTGTCCTCCACAGCATCTCTGGAATGTACGACGACAGGTTTCATCAGCTCATGCGCCAGGACCAGCTGTTTTAAAAAAGTATCTCTCTGTGTATCTCTGGGAGGGTTGTCTTCATAGTGGTAATCAAGTCCGATCTCTCCTATCGCAACGACCTTTTCATTGGTGCAGAATTCTCTCAGATTGTTTTCAAAAGTCTCGTCGTATTCGTCAGCTGTTTCAGGGTGCATGCCGACCGTTGCATAGATGTTGTAATGCCAACTGGCAAGAATGACTGAAAGATAATTGCTTTTAGTGTCATACCCGCTGGTTATAGCCCACTTTACACCGTTTTGGGAGAGAGATGTCGCTATCTCGTCCCTGTCGTCGTTGAAGGCCTCATCTGTCAAGTGCATATGTACGTCTATTATCATAGTTATCTTATATCGTATATCAGGATATGCTCATCTGGGTATATGTAGCCCAGATACTTACGGGCCATGTATTCGTAGTATTCGTCGGTTCCGACCTTAGCCAGTTCCTCCTTATAGAGAATCATCAGCTCTTCCTGTTCTTCGATGTCTCTGAGGATCGAATCCCGCTCCGCTGTGAGTCTGCGCTTTTCAATTAAGTTATTCACCATGGCAAAGCAGAACCCAGCTGTAATGAGCACCATAAGGAAAGTGCATATTCGGGTAGTGATATCGTTCTTTTTTCTGTTCGGCTTTGAGCTCATCCTCTTCCTCTTGTTAGAATCATACAGCTTTTATTATAATCATTTCTCTGTTATCCCGGTAATGAGTATAAATCTCCATTTTCCGCTTTAACGCAGATTCTCGCTAACGGGCTTTAACAGTGCGGACAAACAGCGGTACAGATATGCGGCGGAATTCTCGATAAAACCCGATTCTATGTTCAGTCGGATTTCTGAAAGCTTTTCATCGTTTCCGAGCAGTTCGCATGCTGCAGCTGCTGCTTCATCGGCTTTGTCGACGCCAAACGCAAAGCCTCTGTCGACCATATAATCTTGATTCTGGGATTCGAGATACGGAATGATGTTGACGCAGAGTGTCGGCAGTCTCTTGGAGAGAGCTTCTGTGGAGGTGAGTCCTCCCGCCTTCGAGATAAGCAGGTCAACGGCATCCATATACATATCTACCTCGGTGGTATATCCGATCACCATGGTATTCCTCAGATTCTCCTCTTCCAGACGGTTTTTTACGCGCTTATTGTTTCCGCAGATGATTATAAGCATCTGATCGTCAGAAGATATCTCGGAGAAACGCCTGGCGATGGAGATCATCGAACGGCACCCCAAGCTTCCGCACATCAACATGGCGATCCTTTTATCATCGGGAAGGCCGAGAGCTTTCCTGGCCTCGTATTTTTCACGCTTGATATAGAACCGTTCGCCTACGGGGATCCCTGTTTCGCAGATCAGCCGCTCGGGTACGCCAAAGGATACGAACTTGTCCTTGAACCCCACTGGGATAAAGTATGCGTCCATATTCATTTCGCTGACACCCGGCACTACAGAATAATCAGTGGCAACAAAGCAGACCGGCTGGGGAATACGGAACTTCTTTTTTGCATGAGTGATCATAAGGGCAGAGATCGCATGTACGCAGATTATGATATCGTACCCGCCCAGCTGCAGAAACTTATATATCTTGCTGGCCCCCTGCGCACATAGAGTGTAAATGACCCTCTGGGATACGCTCTCAGCGGCTTTATAGCCTGCACCGAAGATTTTGGGAATATTTGCCGCTATGAAACTGTGGCTTTTGGTGACGATCTTTGCTTCTCCCTTTGGCAGGAATTGGAAAGCGTTCACCATTTCACATGCGTCACCGTGCTTTTGAGCCTGCTCCATTATCGCTTTTCCTGCAGAATTGTGACCTTCGCCCGTTGCACAGGTCAATATGAGTATCTTCATTGTTTCAGAAAAATCCCTCTTTCTCTAATAGTAACCGTAAGGGTAGCATTTCCCTGTTACCAGTTTTGAGCAATCTGGATGTTATTTCAGTTTATCACATAATCGGTGAAAGTGGTGTTTTTTTAATTCAGAATTAAATGATAGCCTAAGCTAACATTCAGCCGAATAACGGCATAAGGCAATTTAATGATGGAAATGATGAGTAAATAGATAAGATTTGAACGAGCATATGTGAAGTCAAGGGAATGGCTGTCTGTGGAATACATAGCCGGATCCTGTGCGGAAAAAATGATACATTCCTTAATCAGTCCTTCATCAGCCGGATCATGCATGTTCTTTTTCATTGCAGAATAAAAA
Organism: Eubacteriales bacterium; assembly: GCA_024685545.1. Taxonomy (GTDB): domain Bacteria; phylum Bacillota; class Clostridia; order Eubacteriales; family Anaerofustaceae; genus JAAYHF01. Next base: position 3,992 of record JAIKVR010000095.1, read on the forward strand.
TAGAAAAAGCCCGTCCCGACTTGTCAGGACAGGCTTTTCGTTCTATATGTTTCGCTGAGGATTATTCTTCCTCTTCCTCATCTTCTTCATCATCTGGATCCTTTGGAGCATTGATGAAATCCATCTGTCTGGCGTATACCGTATTGAAATCCGGAAGCTCATTGAGCTCAACATGGTATATGTTCTTCTGGATGTTGCGGCACTTCCTTATTGAGCCTTTATCAAGGAGATACATCTGCACGCCTGTTCCGGCACCGTTTCCGATGGAGCGTGTAGCTACTCCTTCGATCTTCGGGAATAAGCCGATGTATTGAGCGTTCTCCGTATCAAGGTAGTTTCCGAATGCTCCGGCGAGGCAGACCTCCTTCAATGTTCCGGCGCCTTTGCCGTACAAGCCTATCAGGAGCTCACACCCGGCCATTATAGCGGCTTTGGCCAGCTGTACTGCCCTGGAGTCCATTTGGGTGAAGTAGACCTCACTGGTTTCGCTGCGGTAGATCAGGAAGCTGTTTATCCCGTATTTGCCGCCTTCCCTCTTCTCGAGTCTGGCAGAAAGTGCGTCCGCGCCGAATTTCTCTTCATATTCTTCTCTGGAGAGCATCTTCCCCTTGCGGTTGATTATACGGTTGCGTATAAGCTCTGCCAGGATATCTATGATGCCCGAACCGCAGATTCCGGTAGGCTCGACATCGCCGATGACGTCTATCAGTGAGATATCTTTCTTTTCGGGGTCGATCTTGAAGTACTGGATGGCTCCGTCTGCTGCTCTCATTCCGCAGGAAAGCCCCGCGCCTTCCAGAGCAGGTCCGCATGCTGTAGAAGCGATATTATAACGGTCGTTGGTGCCGCAGGCAAGTTCCCCGTTGGTCCCCAGGTCCATGGCGAGTCTTGCTTCGCCGTCGTCCGGCAGACTGATGAGAACGCCTGTGGTGTCTGCTCCGACGTATCCGCCTAAAAGCGGGAGGAATGTGATCTTGCAGTATGGGTTCAGGTCAAGAGGGACTTCCCTGGCGTCGATCTCTACGATGTCGTGAGTCGTGGAAGCGAATGGGGCTTTGCCGAGATACTTCGGATACAGACCGAGGAAAAGATGCTGCATAGTCGAATTGCCGCAGAGCACGACATGGTATATGCGGTCCGTATTGATATGATTATCTTCCCTGATCTCCTCGATAAGTTTATTGATCGTGTCGCAGACCATCTTCTGCATGGTTGCCGTGCCGTCCGGGAAGTTGTCGATCGTGTACTGGATGCGGCTGATAACGTCTGCGCCAAGTGCTGTCTGACCATTCAGAGAGGAATGGGTGCTTATAAGAGTCGCAGTGTTCATGTCATACAGATATGCGGCGACTGTAGTAGAACCGATGTCTATGGCCAGACCATAGATAGAGTCGTCATCGTCGAAGTTGACATCGATAGCTCTGGAATTGAAAGTCACGAAAGTGAATTTCCTGTTCGGTTCGTCAGGAGAGATCACGTTCGAAAGCTTTTTTACGACGTTGTAATTCATCTCGATCTTGAAATTGTTTCTGAGGGCTTTTTCGAAACTCATGCAGTGATCGGGATTTATGTCTTTTTCCTTCAGAGTAATGGATCCCAAACTGGGGTTGATGTTGCAGTCAAGAGCCGTATTGGATGTCAGGACGTGCACCTTCCTGTCCGCCCTGTTGAAGATTTTCTCCACAGTTATCGGTGCGGTTACTTTTGTTGCGCATGAAAGGACGGTCTTTTCCTCGCCATCGGCGTCGATAATGCGCACGGCGCATTTGCCGCATTTCTGCTTCCCGCCGCATACCAGGTCCTGGGGATAACCGGCCAACTCGCAGATCTTTGAAAGAAGAAGTCCGCTCTCGGCTTCGTAGATCTTGTTATCGTCGAATGAAAAAGTAACTTTTACTGTGCTCATAGATCCTCCTGATTGAATTGTCGTGCATATACGTTGTAATTATACGGGAAAACTCAAAAAAAGTAAAGCGTAAAGCCCAGAAATAAAACGCATTATCTTATCCAAATGAATTTACCCAAAATGCGCGGGTATGTTTATCCAAAAAACGGGTTTTGCCAAAAAATATTGCCACAATTGAATGATTCCATAGTATAATTACCAAAGGTGGGTCTATGTGTATAATGACTTCCGCCCATTAATATCTCGGAGTGAAACATGATCATAATCGGAGAAAAAATCAACGGTACTATTCCCTCGGTGAAAAAGGCCATAGCGGAAAGGAACGCTGATTTTATCATGAAAAGGGCTGTCTCCCAGACGGAAGCCGGTGCAGGTTTTATTGACGTGTGCGCCTCCACTTCAGCGGACAAGGAATACGACGCTCTGAAATGGCTGATCGAGACCGTACAGCAGGCAACAGAGCTTCCTTTGTGTGTGGATTCACCGAATGAATTCCTGTTAAAGAGGATCTTTGAAGAAGGGTTGGTCAATAAGCCGGGAATGCTTAATTCCGTCAACGAGGAAGGGACTAAATGCGAGACCATTTTCCCCCTCATCGCCGGCACTCCCTGGCAGGTGATAGGGCTTACCTGCGATAAGGACGGGATTCCGGATAAAAACGATAAGAAAATTGAGATCGCAAAGAGGATGATCGACAAGGCGGACAAATACGGGGTCGCTCTGGAGAACTTCCATATCGATCCATGCGTAATGGCCCTTTCCACCAGGCCGACTGCCCAGCTTGATTTCGAGGAATGCATCCGACGGATCAAGGAATACGCTCCCGCAGTAAAGATTACAGGAGCGATTTCGAATATCTCCTTTGACATGCCTCTGAGAAAGATCGTCAATCAGAACTGCATGGCGATGGCCATACACGCAGGGCTCGATTCCGCCATAATGGACCCGACCGACAGGGATATGCTGGGTGTTATTTTCGCAAGCGAAGCGCTTTCGGGAAAAGATACCAGCGGAAGGAAGTTCAACCGGGCATACCGCAAAGGCATCATCGGTCCAAAGAATCAGGCTTAGACCTTAACGGGTTTCAGCAATATATTATTTTTTAGAGTAGGTAAGGTGCGTCAAGTTACACGGAATGGGAAGTAGTCCGTGGCCGAAGACGAAATGACGATTACAATTTCGATCGCGATACCTTGCCGCTTCCGCTAACAAGCGGGGGTTTTATCTCAGAAAGGAAATTCTAATGTCTACAAACCCCAACAGAGCCAACATAAGCGGAAAAACGCTTAAACTGGTGCTCGCGGCACTGCTCGCCGCAATGGCTTTAGCTTTAAAGCCCTTATCAATCAAGCTTTTACCCACAGTCCGTCTAAGCTTCATTCCCGTGCCCGTTCTGATCGCTGGCACTATCCTCGGACCTATCTGGGGTGCTCTGGTCGGCATCGTCGTCGACGTTGGTGGATTCCTTATTGCTCCTGACGGAGCGTGGAACCCGTTCATCACCATCGCAGTTGCAGTAGTCGGCATGATCCCCGGAATAGTCTTCAATGCAAAGAGAAAAGGCGTTAAGGCAAAATGGAACCTGCTGAACGTCTGCGCATATGTAGCTTTGCTCGTAATAGTCATCTCTCTCTTTGCCCTTACAAAATCCATCAAGCTGGAGGATGGGGTAGTATCCGTCGTCTCGCCTGGTTCTCTCAAGTGGACACCGGTGGCATGGTGGGTAATCGGTGCGATCTTTGCTGCCTTCATATTCTATTCGATAGTGGTCATACTCATGGCTACGAAAAAGAAGGTCGAAGGAGAAAAGCTGAATGCAGAGACCACATCTGCCATCCTGTTCGCAGTGACCTGCGCGTATCTGTGCGGCTACATTCTCATCGAAGGGACCGCTCTTGCCGTTATGTATGGCTGGAAGCTGCCCATCACCTATGCTATCAAGATATTCCAGAGCTTCCTGTCCATACCTCTTTATTCACTGCTCGTGATGCTGGTATATCCGGTGCTCGAAAAGCAGGTAAAGAAACTGCAGTAGCTTAGGAAAGTATTAATCAGGTACAGTGGGGAAACCCTAAAAATATCATATAATGCGCCTTGGCGCTGATATCGGACATTACGTCCGGCTGTAAAACAAACATTTTATTCAGGAGGAACAACATGAAGTACGCGGAAAAGCCGGTAACAGAATTCACCGACGCCACATTTTCCAAAGATCCCGTGCCCGGAGGAGGCGGAGTATCTGCTCTTGCAGGAGCTTTAGGAACAGCCCTCGGAGGAATGGTCTGCAATCTGACCACGGGCAAGAAAAAATACGCCCAGTATGAGGATGATATTCAGAGAATAATGAAGGAAGCCAACGAAATCAAGGACAGCCTGATCGGCATGATTGACCAGGATGCTGAGAACTTCCTGCCCCTTTCCAAGGCATACGGACTTCCGACAGGGACTGATGAGGAAAAGGCTCACAAGGCAGAAGTCATGGAGAAGTGCCTGAAGGTCGCCTGCAGCGTTCCCGTTGATATCGTAAAGACCTCTTATAAGGTCATCGCCCTTATGGAAGAGCTTTCACAGAAGGGATCCTCCCTTGCTCTGTCCGATGTAGGCGTCGGCGTTACTCTGCTCAGAGGAGCCATCACCGGCGGCTGGCTGAACGTTGTCATCAACATCAACAGCATTAAGGATGAAGAATACGTCAAGCAGATACGTGAAGAGGTCGAGCCTCTGGTAACTGACGGCATGAAGAAGTGCGACGAAATCTACATGAACGTCTGGAAAACACTTCAGAAATAAATAAGCATTTACCCAATTTAAAATACATATAACAGGAGGATTAAAATGACCGCAAAATTACTCAGCGGAAAAGAGGTCGCCCAGGCTATTCTGGATCAGGCAAAGAAAGACGCTGCCGAACTTAAGGCAAAAGGGATCAACCCCAAGCTGGTCGTGCTCAGAGTTGGTGAAGACCCCGGTTCGATTTCCTATGAGAAGGGAATCATCAGCACCGTCAACGATGTTGACATCGATTTCGAGAATAAGGTATTCCCCGAGGATGTTACTCAGGAAGAATTCATGGCTACCTTAAATGAGTTCAACAATGATAAGAACGTTTCAGGTATCCTCGTATTCAAACCCCTTCCTGCACAGCTTGATGAGGAAGAGATTAAGTATGCCCTTAACACCCTCAAGGACCCCGACGCCATGAACCCGACTAACCTCGGCAAGCTCATGATCGATGACGCAAGAGGATTCTCTCCCTGCACACCGGAAGGCGTTATGGAAATGTTCGATTATTACGGAATCGACCTCGTCGGCAAGGACGTCGTCGTCATCAACAGAAGCGTTGTATTCGGCAAGCCGATGGCAATGATGCTGGCAAGCGCTTCCGCAACCGTTACCATCTGCCACTCCAAGACCAAGAACCTGGCCGAGAAGTGCAAGGCAGCTGATATCGTCATCACAGCTACCGGACGTTACGGAATGGTAACCCCCGACATGCTCGGCGACAACACGATCGTTATCGACGTTGCCATGGCTCAGAAGAAGGATAAGGACGGCAACTTCGTGCTCAACGAAAAGGGCAAGAAGATCAGAACCGGTGACTGCGTTGAAGAATGCGCAGAGAAGGCTGCCATGATCACTTCAGCTACCCCGGGATGCGGCGGAGGAACCGGACCTATCACATCCGCTCTGCTTACCAAGCACCTGATCAAGGGCTGCAAGATGCTTAACGGATTATTATAATTTAGAAAGGTAAACCAGAAATGATCATTACAAAGAGCAAGAAACTCGAAGATGTCCTTGATAGCCTCAAGGGCGCCAAGAAAGTTCTTATCACAGGCTGCGCGGAATGCTCTACAGTTTCCAGGACCGGCGGCGAGAACGAAGTCAAGGCTATGGCCGATACACTGACAGCCAATGGATTTGAAGTTGTCGGAACAATGGTCTGCGAGATCGGATGCAATAAGAACAATGTCAAAAAGGAACTCAAGCAGTTCAAGGATACACCCTATGACGCAGTGCTCGTGATGAGCTGCGGTGACGGTGTCCAGACAATGGCCGGAAACGTCGACGTTCCCGTTTACCCTGCCAGCGACACCATGTTCCTCGGTGAGGTCGAAAGGGTCACCCTCTTCTCCCAGGCATGCAAAATGTGCGGAGACTGCGTTCTCGGAAGAACAGCAGGCGTCTGCCCCATCACCAAGTGCGCGAAGAGCCTTGTCAACGGCCCCTGCGGCGGTGCCAAGAACGGCAAGTGCGAGACCAACCCCGATGTTGACTGCGCTTGGATTCTGATCTACAACAGATTAAAGAAGTTCGGTCAGCTTGACAAGCTGGAAGTTTCCAACGATGATAAGGGACATAAGATCAATCTGTATCCCGCGACCATAAATCTCAAAGAGGAGAAAGCAAATGAGTAATCTTCAGAAAGCACTCGAAAGCGGAAAATTCGCTATTACAGCCGAAATGGCGCCTCCCAAGGGCGTTGATTTCTCCCATCAGATGTCAGTCGTAGAGCAGCTGCGCGGCAAGGTCGAGGCCTGCAACGTCACGGATTACCAGTCCTCCTCCCTTAAAGCCTCTTCTCTGGGACTTTGCATTATGATCAAGCAGGCAGGCATGGAGCCCGTACTGCAGATGACCGGAAGAGACAGAAGCAGAATGGCTATCCAGGGCGACTTCATGGATGCTGCTGCTTTCGGAATCGAGAATATCCTTGCTCTGACCGGTGACCATCCGACCGTCGGCGACTGCCCGGAATCCAAGCCGGTATACGACCTCGACTCTGTCGGTATCCTCAGGGCAGCTGTACAGCTTATGGAAGGACATGACTGCGGCGGCAACGAGCTCGTCGGCAATCCTCCTTACTACTACCTCGGAGCTTCCGTAACCCCGGTCTATGAGCCTGTAGAGCTTCAGCTCATCAAGATGAAGAAAAAGATTGACGCAGGTGCGAAGTTCTTCCAGACACAGGGCGTTTATGAAGCAGAGCCGATGAAGCCCTTCATGGAATTGGCAGAGAAATACGGCGTATATCTGATGGCGGGCATTATCCCCCTGAAGACCGCTGCCATGGCAAAATACATGAGCAACAATGTCCCCGGTATCAGGGTTCCCCAGGATCAGATCGACAGACTGAACGCTGCAAAGAACAACGGACTTCCCGAAGGATTCGATCCCAAGGACAAGGACGTCAAGAAGAAGCAGTCCAAGAACCAGGAAGAAGAAGGAATCGTCATGGCGGCCGAATTCCTGGCAGAAATCAAGGAAAAGGGTCTTGCACACGGTGCACACATCATGGCCATCGGTGCTGAAGAGAACGTTCCCAAGATCCTTGAAAAGGCTGGATTCTAATCGAGGAAACGATAATGAAAATTGCTGTATTAGGCGCCGGCCCCGGCGGATACGAAGCGGCGATTTATGCTGCCAAAAGGGGCGCTGAAGTTGTACTGATTGAAAAGGCTACAGGAGAATTCGGCGGCACATGCCTGAACAGAGGCTGCATTCCCACCAAAGCCTTCCTCGCCAGCTATGATACACTCGAAACTGTTGAGAATGCCAAAGATCTGGGCATAAACATCAACGGCGATGTCACCATAGATTTCAAGTACATCCAGGACAGAAAAAAGAAAGTCGTCTCTACGATCGTTAACGGCGTTGCTTTCTTAATGAAGAAAAACAAGGTCACTGTTGTCAACGGATTCGGTAAGCTCGTTGACCGCAACACCATTGATGTCACCAAGGATGACGGCACTGTTGAGACCGTCAAGGCCGATTACATCATCATCGCTACAGGCAGTGTTCCCACAACTCCTGCAAACATGGGCTACAACAAGAAGCGCGTCATCACCAGCGATGAGATACTCGATTTCGAAGAAGCCCCCAAGTCGATGATTCTCATCGGCGGCGGCGTCATCGGCGTAGAGATCGGACAGTTCTTTGGGAAGATGGGCACCGAAGTCACCGTAGTGCAGGGCGGAAAGCAGCTGCTGCCCACGATGGACGAGGATGTTGCAAAACAGCTCCAGAGACAGTTCAAGAAAGACAAGATCAACGTCGTTTTGGGAGAAAGAGTCAAGGGTGCCGTGGATAACGGTGACAACGTGACCGTTTCTCTGGAAAGCGGCAAAGAGCTCACGGCTGATTACGCGTTGGTCGCTATCGGACGCCGTCCCTTCACAGAAGGCTGCGGTTTCGAAGAAGCCGGTGTCGTTATGACAGAAAAGGGCAGAGTAAAGGTCAATGAATTCCTGCAGACCAATTACGACAATGTATATTCCATCGGTGACGTCTCTACTCCGATCATGCTGGCTCATGTAGCCTCATGGGAAGGGATCCTCGCAGTTGACAATATCTTTGGCGCCGGCAGGAAAGTCGAATACCATGCCGTACCGAGCTGCGTGTTCACCAACCCGGAGATCGCTCAGGTCGGCGAGACCGAAGCATCGCTCCAGGCCGCAGGCAAGGAATACAAGGTCGGAAAGTTCGATTTCAAGGGCCTCGGAAAAGCTATTGCCAGCGGACATACCGCAGGCTTCGTTAAGGTCATAACGGATATGAACGACGTATTGATCGGTGCTGCTATCGTCGGAGCAAGAGCTACCGATATGATGCAGGTACTTACCAACGGTGTCTTCTATCACCAGACAGCAACCGAGATCGGCGCGGCAATCTATCCGCACCCGACCATGGGCGAAGCTGTCATGGAAGCACTCCATGACCTTCACGGACTTTCGATCAACAAAGGCTGATAGAGCCTGATATATCCAAATGAGCAATGGGAAGGGGAGTACATCCCCTTTCCATGAAATAAATAATAAGGAGATAAAAGAATGAATTTCCCCAAGGAACTCAAGTATAATGCTGATAACCTTTGGTTTGCCGTTGACGGCGACACCGTCAAGGTCGGACTGACAGATTATGCACAGGATCAGCTCGGCGATATCAACTATGTTGAACTGCCCGATGTTGATGCCACTTTCGGAGCCGGAGAGACCTTCTCCACAGTTGAGAGCACCAAGACCGATATCGACCTCGCTCTTCCGTTTGAAGCAACCGTTGTTGCAGTCAACGAAGATCTGGACGACAGCCCGGAGAACATTAACGAGGATCCGTACGGAGCATGGATCGCAGAATTCAAGGCTGCTGATGTCGACGGACTGATGACAGCAGAGGAATACGAAGCTCAGCTTCCCGAAGAAGAATAATTCTTCACCAAATCAATGATATTTTGCAGGGCGGGGAAACCCGCCCTGCTTTTGACAGGAGATGCAAACTGACATGTATGCTGAGCTGCATGAGCATGTGATAATGGACGCCGTCAATTACCGCAAGGCTATGGACCGACATAAAGACGGTGTCGATAAAGAGTATGTGAGAAGCGTCCTAAAGACATATAAAGATCATGATATAACCTTTATAAGAGACGGAGGAGACTTTGCAGGCGTAGGCGAATATGCGAAAACGATAGCTCCGGAGTACGGTATAGAGTATATCACCCCTATCTTCGCGCTTCATCATAAAGGTTACTACGGATCTGTTGTCGGATTTCCGTATTCAACATTTAGGGAATTCGAGGATTATGTCAAGCAGATAAAAAGGCGCGGCGGCAATTTCGTAAAAATCATGACCACAGGGCTTTTAGACTTTGGAGTCTACGGAGTGATAACCGAAGGAGCTCTTACGGTCAGCGAGATAAAAGAATTGGTCAATATCGCCCACGGAGAGGGTTTTGCTGTCATGAGCCACACCAACGGAGCGCAGAATGTGAAAAATGCCGTTGAGGGAGGAGTAGATTCCGTTGAACACGGAAGCTACATGGATGACGACGCAATTTCCTATTTGGCTCAGAGCGGAACTCTCTGGGTTCCGACTATCGCTACTCAGATCAACCTCCTTAGGACCGAAAGATATCCTCATGACGTTGTGAAAAAGATCTCGGACGAAGATTTCGGCAACATCGTTAAGGCGATTAAGCTCGGAACCAATGTAGGCGTAGGCAGCGACGCAGGCGCGTACGCGGTGCCACACGGCAGTGGAACGATGGATGAATACGGATACATCAGGGAAGCTGCAGGAGATGAGGAGACTTTCAGTAAACTGTTGGACAGATCCATCAAATATGTGAGGGAAAAATTCATCGGACCGAACAGCACGGTATCGTGAATCCGTCTTTTCAAAAGCAGCGGAGAAACTGATCGGCATAATGAAATGAGAGCCTGATTGCCTATAGATTTGACGATGGGAAAGGGATAGTGTATAATTCTATTCAGTAACTCTATCGAGGAATATACAGATGAAAAAAACAGCAATGTTGTTAACAATAATAATTATAGCTTCATGCTTGGCAGGATGTGCAGGCTCACGGAATACCGCTGTATATGAAACTCCAGGTTATTCTATAACAATGCCGGATAATTTCGAAGCGGAGACTGTGGAAGGGGCGGAGAGCTGCTTTGACGGTAGAAACCAGATGCTGGTAGTTTATAAGGAAACTTTCGAGGAACTTGCTGTAGTCGGCTTGAGCGAAGTTTCGGATATCGATGAGTATGTTTCTCTGGTGCTCAGGAGCAATGGAATGGTCCAAAGTGACCTTAAAACGAGGGGTGACTACGACTTTATCACATATACTGCTGAGGTAGACGGAAAGGATCATTTCTTTTTGACAACGATGCGTAAAGGCTGGGATGGTTTTTATATGTTCACATTTATCGGAAATGCGGATGACAGGTCCAGCCTTGAAGAGTCTTTTCTTGAATATGCCGACACGATAACAATGAAGGAAGGTCAGCCACTGGAGGGAACTGCAGGATATCTCCGGCATACTTCATGGTATAGTCTGTAAGACCGTGTTTTTTCGCAGCCTTTGCGGGCTGCTTTTTTTTATCAAGCTTCAGGGAGAATACTCCCGCCTCCATAAGCGGTGAGATGAATCACACCAGTGGCTTGCTGAAAGCTTAACAGTGAGTCTTAGCGCCAAACAGTCTTGCCTGAGTTCTTCTATGTGTGTCCATTTCGTTTTGTATAAGACAGAAAATCGAACATATGTTTTCGGGATACTCTTTCCTGTGCTACAATAACAGCACAGAGAGGAGCACCGCCATGGGCAACAGGGCATACAGATACAGAGCATATCTGACAGATGATCAGTTCGAACTCGCCATGAAGACCGTCGGTTCCTGCCGCTATGTCTATAACAAAGCCCTGGAGTACAGGAACATTATATATCAGAATGAGCGGGTTTCTGTTAACTACAGCAAACTTTCCGAATGGCTGACTCATTTGAAGGAAGAGCTGCCCTGGCTCAGGGAAGTCGATTCCATAGCTCTCCAGCAGTCGCTCAGGCATCTTAACGATGCCTTTAGGAACTTCTTTGACAGGAAACAGGGAGCCCCTAAGTTCAAGTCAAAGCATACATCAAGATGGTCATATACCACTATGTGTGTAAACAACAACCTGAGGATAGAAGAGGGCTTTCTGGTCATGCCGAAGCTCGGAAGGGTCAGGATACTGCCTGTACGAGATGTCCCTGAGGGATGGAGACTGAAACACGCTGTCCTTA
>JAIKVR010000025.1 GCA_024685545.1 Eubacteriales bacterium
TGCCGATCAGCGGACTGCCGATGGGCGCAAAGTTCGCGATCATCGCAATCAGCTACATCATGATGCACGGATCCAAGAACTTCACATCCACAGCCAGATACGGCATCATCACCGTTCTTGCGGGCGGCAACTACACCGACCGTATCTTCATCTCGCAGCGTTCAGCTCAGATTTCCGCTGCATTCTCGATCATCCGCTCCTTCGGAACGGTCCCCGCGATCACGCTGGTCGGAAAACTGGTCAACAATGAAGAGCTCGGATACACCTATGTAACTATCTTCTGCGCGGTCATCTACATCATCACCACGTACTGGGTCGCCGCCGAGATCAAGGGCAAGGAAAAGCCGAGAGATCCCAATGCTCCGAGAAGGATCGTCAAGCTGAAGGACATGATCGGTGCCCTTACCGGAAACGATCAGCTGGTCGTTTACCTGATCTGGCAGATCATCGTACAGCTCGGAACTCAGGTCGTCACGGTCATCAGGATCTATTACTGGACTCTGGTCATGGGCGGATACAAGACCTGGTACTCCATCGGAATGGGAATAACCACCTGCCTGGGCTTCGTCTTCTCCCTGTTCGTGCCGAAGATCGGCGTCAAGCTCGGAAAGCTCAAGAGCCTTTACATCTGCCAGTATGCTACATGGGTTTCCTATGTTCTTTACTATCTGCTGGGACTTAAGAGCTACTACTTCATGACTCTTATCAGTATTCTGTCCAGCGCTGTCCTTTATCTGCAGTCAGGCTTCGGCGCGAACTATGTTCTGGATATCGGCGAATACGGATACTACAAGACCGGCAAGGACTACAGAGCTGTCGTTTCCGCTTTCGCTTCTGTACCCATGAAGCTGACCTCAGCCATCGCCGGATCCGTCACACCGTGGTTCCTCTCTGCTATCCAGTTCGATAAGTTCAACGAACTGAACAAGCAGGGTCAGCTGGATCCGAAGAACCCGACACCGGAATTCGCCAAGTTCCAGAAACAGTACATGATGGTCTACTGCTTCGTACCGCTGGTATGCTCCGTGCTCGGATTCCTCATCTTCAGGAACTTCTATAAGATCACCGACGACAAGGCCGTCTTCTATGCAAAGGAGAACGCCGCAAAGGCTGCAGCAGCTAAAGAAGCTCCTGCTAAATAAGTTCGGACTGACAACCGGATAGTTATATAAATTATTCGGATCAAGGAGCCGTTTGTACGGCTCCTTTTATATTTGCGACAGAAAGTCAGAATTATTTCACTGCAAGCACAGGAACTCCGTTGCAGCATTTGTGATTAAGCCGAATAGTCATTTTGATATTGAAGGGTCATAAAAGATTTAACATAGAATCGCAAGAATTCTCCCACCTCAATAGGTGGCGAGATGAATTGCAGCTGCTGACATGTAAAAGCAAAGTAGTTGAGAACCAACATGATCTATGCTATGATCAGTTATAGAAGTGAAAGGTTGCTGATATCCATGGATCTGGAATCAAATAATCATTCAGTGTTCTCGCTGAATTACCATCTTGTTCTGGTGATAAAATACCGCCGCAAAGTGATCGACGACACCATATCCGCCCGATTGAGGGAAATATTCGAGTATATCCAGCCTGCGTACAACATCACTCTGAAGGAATGGAATCATGACCGTGACCATGTTCATATCCTGTTCTCCGCTCATCCGAACTCTGAAATTTCCAGGTTTCTCAACGCCTATAAAAGCGCAAGCAGCCGCCTTATCAAGAAAGAGTATCCTCAGATAAGGGAAAAGCTGTGGAGGGAGAACTTTTGGAGCAGAAGCTTTTGCCTCATCAGCACTGGAGGCGCGCCGATCGATGTGATCCGGAAGTATATAGAAAGTCAGGGTGAACGATGAAGACAAACCGAGCATACAGGTTCAGACTATACCCTGACAAAGAACAGCAGCTCCTGTTCGCGAAGACTTTTGGCTGTGTGCGTTTCGTATATAACCGCCTGCTGGAAGAAAAGCTCGCATACTACAATGAAAACGGGAAAATGCTGAAGAATACGCCGGCTCATCTCAAAGGAAAGTATGAATGGCTGAATGAAGTGGACAGCCTGGCGCTTGCCAATGCGCAGCTGCATCTGCAGAGCGCCTTCAGAAACTTCTTTAGAGACAAGTCGGTTGGATTTCCGAAGTTCAAAAACAAGAAGCACATCCGGCAATCCTACACGACCAACAATCAGAAGGGAAGCATCCGAATCGAGGGAGGAAGACTGAAACTTCCGAAGACCGGCTTTGTCCGTATGAAGCAGCATCGTGAGATACTGGATGGCCATACGATCAAAAGCGTTACCGTATCCAGGGAAGCGAGCGGCAGATATTACGCGTCTATCCTTACGGAGTATAAAGCAGAAGTACCGGAACGGGCCCTGGACCTTAAAAACTCCCTTGGGCTTGATTACAGTTCACCGCATTTCTATACAGACAGCGAGAACAATTCAGCGGATATGCCGCATTTCTATCGTGACGCCGAAAGAAAGCTGGCGAAGGAGCAGCGAAAGCTTTCCGGGATGGTAAAGGGAAGCAGTAATTATCAAAAGCAGAAAGCCAAAGTCGCACTGGCTCATGAGAAAGTCCGAAACAGCCGTCTGGACTGGCAGCATAAGGAGAGCAAAAGACTGGCGGACAGATACGATCTCATCTGCGTTGAGGATATCGATTACCGGAGGATGGCGCAGGACCTGCGCCTTGCAAAGGCAACCTATGACAATGGATTCGGACGATTCAGAAACCTTCTGAAATACAAACTGGCAGAGAAGGGAAAGAAGCTTATCGTGATAGACAAATGGTATCCTTCTTCCCGGAAATGCCGGTTCTGCGGAAGAGTCAACGAGGATCTGCAGCTTGGTCAAAGAGAGTGGGATTGTCAGTGCGGAGCACATCTGCTTCGCGATCACAATGCCGCGATAAATATCAGGAACAGGGGCTTGCTATGCTGGCATAGCCCTGAGAAAAGAACCGTGGGGCTCACGGGGATAGCCCGTTGATACTGCAATCGTTGGATTGCTTGAGCGGGAAGCCCCCTCCTCTATAGGTGGTGGAAGCAGGTCACTCACATATAAGAATATCAAAATTTATATAATCGATAATCAACCGACATCGATGTGGTATTATTGGATTGTCAGCGGAGATCATCATGGAATCAAAACAGAGAATTTGCGAATGCGCAAAGATCCTGTTTTTTGAGAATGGGATTAAAAGTGTAACGAAAAAAATGGTGGCCGATCTTTCCGGCTGCAACCAGGGACTCATCAATTATTACTATAAGGAGCTGGGAAATATCGCTTCTCTTATCAGTGCCGAGAGATACAAGATAATATCCGCCTGCGTGAATACATATGTCGACATTAGGAAGGATCCTTTTTCTTTTGAGTATACATTAAAGTATTACCTGCATATGATCAACACCCATTACGAGACTGCTGCCCGTTTCGAAAAAGAAGCGTTCAAGGAAATAAACTTCGGTCATGTAGCTTACGATTACGCTTTCCGTGAGGATTCTCTGGCACAGTTGGGCTATAGGAAAAATCAGGATCTGTATGATATAAAACAGACAGGCATTATGAACTCATTTCAGCTTTTCGCCTGGGCATGAAGGGGAGTTATCTATCCAGAATTGCCTCCGGTGTTGAGATACCATTTGACAAATATATTCATTCTGAATCCGGGCGGTGTTTCAATGTACTCTTTCGCTTTTCGTTTTCGGATACATTCCAGTTTGAACTCTTTTGTGTACTTCATGAAAAAAGTGAACCTCCTTGTTGGTTGGTCCAACTTTAGGGGTTCACTTCAAGGCTTGCTGAAAAAAAATGGGATGAAAACCCTGATTTCAGGGATCCGGCAGGCTTTCTATACCATAAGAGCGTCTTGAGGGATGAGCCTGTCATGGACCTGCTGAATAATGTTGCCTTCGACTGACAGAGCGCTATGGCTGCGATGTTGCATAAGTATTATTGATAGACAATCTCATAATCTGATATCATAAGTGAGGAGCAATACCTCACTTTTTTATCTGAAAGGACATTTATGAATAAAAAGTTTCCGGATGGTTTTCTTTGGGGCGGAGCTACGGCCGCCAATCAGTTGGAAGGAGCTTATGATGAAGACGGAAAGGGTCTGTCAACTGCCGACGTCATGACAGGCGGCGCGGTGGATAAGGCCAGAAGGATCACGAAAGAACTGGAACCCGGCACCTATTATCCTTCTCATGAGGCGATCGACCATTATCATCGCTATAAAGAGGATATAGCTCTCTTTGCAGAGATGGGGTTCAAGGTATACAGACTCTCAATTGCATGGACAAGGATATTCCCTAATGGCGACGACAAGGACCCGAATAAAGCCGGAATAGAACACTACCGTGCCCTGTTTGAAGAATGCCGCAAATACGGCATTGAGCCGCTGGTAACGCTCTCCCATTACGAAATGCCTTACAGCATGGTCAGAAGGTGGAACGGATGGGCTGACCGGCGGTCTATCGACTGCTTTGTCAGATACGCCGAGACTGTCATCAGGGAGTACAAGGGGCTGGTCAAATACTACCTGACCTTCAATGAAATAAACATGCTCACCAATGCATTCGGTTCTTTTATGGGCGGAGGGATACTTCCCAGCGATGAGGAACAGGAGGCGATAAACAGGGGTGAGGATCCTGTTTCATTTAAGAATAAACGTTTTCAGGGACTGCATAACATGTTTCTGGCCAGTGCACTTGCTGTCAAGACTGCGCACGAGATCGATCCGGAGATTAAAATGGGCTGCATGCTGGTCGGAATGTGCCAGTATCCTTATACACCGAACCCTGCGGACGTTCTTGCTGCCCAGGAGAGCATGCAGATCGGGGATTATTACTGCGGAGATGTCCATGTAAGAGGTGCATACCCGCATTTTGCTGAACGTTACTGGAAAGAAAACGGAATAAAACTTGATATAAAGCCTGATGACACCAGAATACTCAAGGAGGGAAAGGTAGACTTTTTCTCGTTCAGCTATTATTCTTCGGGCTGTGTCAGCGCTGATCCTGAGGTGTTGAGCAGCGCGGGGGGAGGATTGCACGGTCTTAAGAATCCTTATCTCGAAGCCAGTGATTGGGGTTGGACTATCGATCCGACAGGTCTCAGATACCTGCTCAATGCGTTATATGACCGTTATCAGATCCCGCTCATGGTTGTGGAGAACGGGCTCGGCGCAGTGGACACCGTGGAGGCTGACGGCAGCATCCATGATACCTACCGAATCGATTATATCCGCGAGCACATCAAAGCAATGAAACAGGCTGTCGAGGATGGAGTGGATCTGATGGGATACACTTCCTGGGGGTGCATCGATCTGGTTTCTGCCGGGACAGGGGAAATGAAGAAGAGGTACGGTTATATCTACGTCGATAAAGACAATGACGGGAACGGCACTCTCGACCGCTCACGCAAGGATTCCTTTTTCTGGTATAAGAAAGTGATCGCATCCAATGGCGAAGATCTTGACTGAAAGCTTCAAGTATAACAAAAGGACGGTCTTTATAACGAAGACCGTCCTTTTGTTTACGCCCAAATTTTGATTATTCCGCCAGCCACTCGCCGAGTTCTTTTGCCTTGGCCATTGTCGCTTCGTCTTTAGCGGCTGATTTTTTTTCAGTACATTTGCCTCTGAGCACTGTTTTCAGTTCATCGGCTCCGGTCATCCTGAAATAGCCCTTGACCTTTTCGGCCAGTTCCTGTGCTGCTTCTTCGGGTGTGCCTCCAAAGGTCAGCACTACGCCGAACTTTTTCTTCTTTGTATCAAGAGGGCCTTTTGCGGGGTTCATCAGGCAGTAGAGCCTGTCTACGAAAGTCTTTGCGGGACCGGAAATATACCCGTAATAGATGGGGGAGGAGAAAACGATTCCGTCAGCATCCAGCAAAGTGGGGAGAATGCTTGAAAAGCCGTCATGCCATTTGCATTTATAAGCCATTTTTTCCGACTTGCAGCGTCCGCAGCCCGTGCATGGAAGCAGGTTGGTTTCCCTCAGCTTGAAGTCGACAACTTCAGCGCCTTTTGCCTTTGCGGCTTCCATCGCGGCTTTCATAATGGCGTCCTCATTGCCGCCTGTTCTCATGCCGCCGTTGATGAATAAGATCTTTTTCATATTGATGCATACCTCCGATAGTATTTTTTATACAAAAAAAACCCGGTCAATGGGTTTTTTTAGTCATCAATAACGATATGCCCTGTGAAGTAGGGCAGAAGGTTATCCCAATCAGGGTTCAGTGATTCTATCAGCGCCACCCTGTCTGCGCGGCTGAGATCTGATATCTGCTTAGCGAATTCAAAGGCATCGTTGCGTTCGGGAAATTCTTTGAAATACACGAGCTTGGTCATCGGCGCCTGCTTGTTTTCACCCTCTTCGTCAATCTGCTGCTCTTTCTGTTTATTCACTGATGCCATCACGTTATTAGTTCCGCCGACGATAAAAGAACGATGCTGTCTGTCGGTCATGATGTAAACGTAGTACACGGTATTTCTCCTTAAAACACTTTCACAAAATAATTATATATCAAACGGAGTTAATTGTATATTCGCTTTCGTGAAATTTGTTAAATTGCATCAATTTATTGGTTTAAATATGCGAAATCAGAATACTGATACTCTGTCATTATCGCGTTAGGTGTTAGCACCTGTACTGAACTCAGTTCAAAAAGGACTACCGTGATATTACGCTTTCCCCGTTCAGATAGACCTTCCTGACCCTGTCACCCAGCACGCATAACTCTTCCTCTGCAACGGAATGAGTGGCTTCTGCGATCTCGTCCAGATGGCGGTTGCCGGCTATGAGCACGGCCTCATCGCCAGCGCTCACCTCCTTATCGACCTTTGCCAGAGTAATATCCATCGTGACGGTGAGCAGTTTATATCTATTATCATTGATAAAGATATCCCTGCCGGCATTGGCCTTGTAAAACCCGTCGCCGTAGCCGATCGGCAGAACGGCGATCCTTTCGCCATCTTCTTTGGCTGTATAGGCGCCTCCGTATGCAATAGCCTGCCCTTTGTTCAGCGTCACCACCTGTTTGACATCGGTAGTGAGTATAAAAGTATCCTTAAGCCCCAGATTGACGTTTTCGATACCGTATATCATGTTGCCTATTCGGCATGCATTGCAGTACTGTTTTTTCGGGTATCTCGGAAGACTCAGGCTGTTGGATGTACTGACGATCTCTATAGAACTCAGGTCTATGTCCGAGACCATATCTTCAAATACGGCATATTCTGCATCTGTTACATCCTTGTTCTCAGGCAGGTAGTTGTGAAGGAAAATCCCCGCAAGTTCGCAACTGCCGTTTTTTATGATGCTGTAGATCTCTTCAAAACCTTCCCTGTCCATCGGTCCTCCAAAGAGATCCCTTCCGCCGTTTGCCCTTATAAATACCTTAAGGCCATCTATTCCTGCAGCCTCGATCGCCTGTTCCTTTACGGCAACTGTGACGCAGATATCATTTTCAGCGCAGATCTCAAGAGCCTTTGGTTCAGAAGGAACGAGCAGCATTATCGGGATATCATTATATTCATTTCTGATGGTCAGAGCTTCCTCCGCCAGACTCACGGCCAGATAATTTATTCCGCCCTTAAGGAGGGCAGGCAGCACGTTCAGCGCGCCGAAACCGTAGGCGTTCGCTTTGATGACCCCGATATAATACTTATATTCCGGATATGACTCTACGATCTTCCTTGTGTTGTATTCTATGGCGGATAGATCAATGATTGCCTTTGTTGGGCGGTATTGTGTGGTATCCATCATGCAAGTTCCAGACCCGGTTTCTTGTATTCTTCCTTTTTTACATCGTAAGCTTTGACCATGGCTTCTTCATAGGGGATCGTGTCCACGGGACGTCCGATTTTTGCGAGAAGTTTTTTCGTAAAATAGGGATTTGCTATGAGCAGCGGACCAAGTGTGTAGGTCGCCCATACGTTTTCTCTTTCGATGCCTTCCTTTTTAGAACTTGGCTCCAGTCCGCTGCCGAGGGTTACCTCAAAAAGCGGCGTTTCACTGCATTCGAAGGTATGGGAGAATCTGCTGGTGTAGCCTACGATCTCCGTGTCACCGAAATTGCCCATAGTCAGGGAGTTGAAGCGGTTCGGGGACTGGCGTCTGCTGTAGCAGTCGAAAACACCGAGTCCAGCAATTTCGCTCTTATCTTCGCGCAGAATCCTTTTGCCGAAAATCTCAAAAGCGTTCCCGGTCATAAGAAAGAAGGTATTTCCTGCAAATGCTGCATCTAATTCCGCCCTTCTTACGCTAAGCTTTTCGATAACCTTCTCCTGATTTTTCTCGCTCATCGAGCATATGTAGACTACGTCGATATCACCGTTAAGAAAGGCGGGATATTCGCTTATCGGCGTGTAAATGAACTCTTCCTGAGGCATGCATTCTTTAAGATAGCGCCCGTTGGCTTTGTCTCCGTAGAGCGTGCATATTTCGGGGTACAGGATCTCTATTCTCATTTTGCTTCCTCCCTTTTTAGTCTCGCTATAAGCTTTTCTTTTACTTTGACAGCCAGGTTGTATGTGGAGGTGTCGTAGAGAATGTAGATTTTATCCACTCCGTCTGTTTTCACCAGTTCTGCGCATTGCAGCTCATCCAGACAGCAGAGGATATTGTCTTCCTCAACTCCGGCCATGAGCAGGCGTACTCTGTGATCCCAACAGCGCGGTCCAGCAGCGGCGACCTGCACCACGCCGGGTCTTGCCATAAACTCATAATCCACGTCGTATATCCAGCCGATATATTCCACCGAATTCTTTCTGTCGTAATAATCATCTAGGACCAGCATGACCACTTTGTTCCCGGGCTCACTTGAAACATAGTCGAAGGTCCTACAGGAGGAGATGCAGCTTTGTCCCTTGGACATAGCCATAATGACGCTGATGTCTCCGATCTTTTCTTCCTTCAGCCTCGTATCGGGAACTGCCGTATTGCGCATGATCTCCTGTATCTTTTCATTGGCCAGCCCTGCCTCGCTGAGGCAGGCGATCACTGCCGATTCGTTATAGATGTTGAACACGATCGATGACACCAACGGGTATTCAGTCTTTTCCCCGTTATGCTCGTCATAGATTACGCTGCCGTTTACATCCGGCACAGTAAAGAGGTGATCGGCAGCTGGAGAAGCAAAGTCGCATTTGGGGCAGTGCACGTGTCCGATATGGTGGTATCTCAGGTAATCGTAGACCAGTTTTGTGTCACATTTCGGACAGGTGGAGTTGTCTGATACCAGGTTTACAGGTTCAGTGATATCGCTTTCCAGGGGGGCAATGCCGTAGTAAGCTCTGGGATTGTCCGGCCGGAGGGCTACGCTGGCGAGATCGTCGGCGTTAAGGATCAGTTTTGTGGTTGCAGGCGTATAGTCGTTGATGATCGAAAAGATATAATCCGGGTTCGCATTGCGCTTGAGTGAATCACGGAAAATGTTCGTCACTACCAAGAAGTCCGGTTTGACGTAGGGCAAGATCAGGCGTGAAGCCCTTTCATCCACTTCGAAGACTGTGGCATCCACCTTGCATTTTCCGAACCAGTCAGTGGAGTTTGTAAGTGCTGCCGCTATCCCCGGGGCTATGTTTGAACCGAGCCTGTTGCTCACTGTCTTATAGCCTGCGGCGGTCAGACAGTCAGTCAGCATGTTGGACGCGGTGGTTTTGCCGTTCGTGCCTGTCACGCAGATGCATATCTTGGCCTTTGGCACCATTTCCAGATATCTTGGGCATATCTTCATGGCTACTACTCCGGGGGCGTGAGAGGCGTTGCGACCGAGCAGCCTTAAGAGAGTGTAGGTCAGATGGGAGAAAAATACCGCGATATGATAGAGTATTTTCATGTCTAGTCCTTGTTTTTGTCCATTATGATAGTATTTGTTTCTAAATTGGCACTATTATACAATATAAAGAGCCTGATACAAGTACAGGAGATAAGAGAGCTCGATGAGTAATAGTATAAACGTGAAAGCTTTCGGAGACATTCCGGAGGAATACGACAGATTCCGGCCGGAATACTGCAGCGATCTTACAGAAGCCGTGTTTGCCCGCAGCGGTGTGGGCGAGGGGAGCGTGATCCTCGAAATTGGAATAGGGACCGGCAAAGCCACAGCCCCATTTCTTGAAGCCGGCTGCAATGTCGATGCTGTCGATATATCGGAGAATATGATCGAGTTCAGCAGGGAGAAATTCGCAGGATATGAAAACCTGTCTCTGGTGACTGCCGACTTCGCGGTGTTTGATACTGACCGCATATACGATCTGATTTATTCGGCCACCGCTTTTCACTGGATCCCTCCGGAGATATCCTATAAAAAGGCGCTGTCTCTGCTCAGACCCGGCGGTGTGCTCGCCGTCTTTCGGAATTATCCCGCCGCAGGGGAGTCGGGAAGTTCTGTGGATCAGAAGATCCAGGCGGCCTATGAAGCCGTGCGGGGGCCTTCAGGTCCGCGCAGTTCCGCCTTCGACCGCATGAAGTCGAGCGAGATCGAAATGTCCGAACACGGTTTCCGCAATGTAGTCTCACAGATGTTTTATTCGCAGAGAAAGATGACCGCTACGGATTACATAGGTGTCATGCGCACGT
This sequence comes from Eubacteriales bacterium, assembly GCA_024685545.1. Taxonomy (GTDB): domain Bacteria; phylum Bacillota; class Clostridia; order Eubacteriales; family Anaerofustaceae; genus JAAYHF01. The sequence continues at coordinate 10,597 of JAIKVR010000025.1, forward strand.
ACTCCGATCATATGACATCCCCTCTGGATGAGCGCCTGCAGCTGGAGGAAAGCATTCTGGAGGCTATAGAGAGCGAAGGGGGAATGATAACGGTCTATGATTCCCAGGCTCTTGTGATGGGACAGAAATGATCTGCTGAAACGGGGCAGACAATACGCCTTTGCCTTGTTTTTTTATGTTTGTTTCAATCCTGCGCATTCTGCGTCCCGCCGCTATCCCTTTTCTTTGTCTTTAGAGGAGTCAGTTTCGGCATGGAGATCTTCGGCATGGTCAGCTTTGGTACGGCGGACCTGAAAAACATCTTCATGACGCGCTTCATCATATCCTTTTTCTTATCGTCGAGCTTGTTCATGTTCTCGGCCAGGGCTGCGAATTCCCTGAAGCCTCCGCGTGCCAGATCCGACAAGGTCTTTGCACCTGTGGAGGAAAGTACTTCAAAGAAATCCTTGATGAAATCCCTGCGTTCCTCTATGGTGAGGCTGTTCATCCAGCCTGTGATCGTTTTATCGAGGTATTTGCTCCCTTCGGTGACCGTCTCCATGTGCACGAAATGATCCCTTTGTATTTCCCAGGAAAAGCCGTCATGCTGGTATACGCCCGATGCATCGGAACGCACCACGTCGTAGTTCTCCTCGCGTTCCATGAGCATGCCGATTATGGAGCCCTGGGGCACTATCGATCTTAGCTTATCCCTGATCGCGACGAAATGCTCCGTATCAATGACCTCTCTTCTGAAACCCGGACCGTCGAAATTGTAGATCACGATTATTCGAGAGAGTACCTCGGGAATGCTGTGGGCAGCCGCGTAGATGGAAAGATTGCCTCCTTTTGAATGCCCCGCCAGCTTTATCGGCTCGGGATACTTGCCGGCGATCATTTCAAGATAAGCGGCAGCATCCCTCTGTGCGGGGATGGAATCCAGAAATGACATGTTGAAGTTTTCCTTCCATCCCACGATGGTATCGTCGGTCCCCTGATAGATCACGGCCCGTGTGCCGTCCCCGAGGTCAACACACATGGCGCAGAACTGTTCTTCAGCAACACTATCAATTTTATAAATATAATCGCTTACGGACATGTTCGAAAAGCGGGGCGTATCTTTCAGCATTTTGAACATCGAAAGCACTTTTTCCGGCTGGAGCGCTCCAAGGCGGGCTTTCTCGTCTGCTCCGCTCGAAAAATACTTTTCTGATAGCTCGCCGATCGTGAGGCTCTTCTCCTTTCCGGTGAAAAAAGGCGTCATATCGACACAGATAACATTGCACAGTATCATGAAGTCCACTTCGTTCATTGGAGAAACGGATAACGGGAGGTCCCCCCTCCATTTCAGGTATTCGATTATATCCGCTGTATTCCTGCTCATGACTTTACCGTCCTGTATTATCTGATACGATTATAGCACCATAAACAGAGCCCGGACCACGGAGAGCAATTAAAAACAGATTTGAAGCCGGACGATCATGATTTACATATATACATCCCTGGCCTTCTGTTTTTTTGTGATCTCCCATTGAAAAATACCCTTTAAGGGTATATAATGTAGATACCCTGACAGGGTATATTTGCCGAGAGGTGCTGGTATAAATGGAGCACGAAACCCATCACAAACATAAGACGGATGAACGCACGCCTGAGGAGGTCAGCCTGCTGATGAACCGGCTCAACCGCATCGAAGGCCAGATACGGGGGATCAGGGGAATGCTGGAAAAGAATATTTACTGTGTCGATATCCTGACCCAGGTGGCGGCAGCCAGAGCCGCGCTCGATTCTTTCAGCCGGGAGCTGCTGGCCGATCATATCAGAACATGCGTGGTTACCGATTTAAAGGAAGACAGATCCGAGACAGTCGATGAACTGCTCTCCATCGTAAAGAAACTGATGAAATAATACTTTGGCTAAGGAGGAGATGGATGTATGGAACAATATGCGATAACGGGCATGAGCTGCGCAGCCTGCAGCGCCCGTATTGAAAAGGCCGTTTCTGCGGTCAAAGGTGTGACTTCGTGTTCAGTGAGCCTGCTGACCAATTCCATGGGAGTCACCGGCACTGCATCGTCAGCTGATATCATCAAGGCTGTTGAGGACGCCGGTTACGGAGCTTCTCTTAAAGGCGCAGACAAAGCAGTCTCATCGGCAAACGAGGATGAGCTGGTCGACAGGGAAACTCCCGTTATGATCAAAAGGCTGTGCGTCTCAGCCTGTTTTCTGCTCATCCTCATGTATTTCTCCATGGGCCACATGATGTGGGGCTGGCCATTGCCGAAGTTCTTTGTGGGTAACCACGTCGCCATGGGACTCATCCAGATGGCCCTGGCATCGATAGTGATGGTCATCAACCAGAGGTTCTTTATAAGCGGATTCAAAGCGGTTATACACGGTGCTCCGAATATGGACACCCTGGTCGCCTTAGGCTCTGCAGCTTCGTTCATCTACAGCTTCTGGATGCTTATGAAGATGACTCAGGCGCAGGTCGTGGGCGGAGCTGAAGCTGCAGCTGCCCTGATGGATGAACTCTATTTTGAATCGGCTGCGATGATACTGACGCTAATCACTGTAGGAAAGACGCTGGAATCCTATTCCAAAGGCCGCACCACCGATGCCTTAAAAAGCCTCATAAAGCTGGCTCCCAAGACAGCCAACCTTGTCAAAGACGGGATCGAGACCGTTGTTCCTGTGGAAAACATCATGATAGGCGATACTTTCGCGGTGCGTCCCGGAGAGTCGATCCCTGTGGACGGGATAGTCATTGAGGGCGAGAGTGCCGTAAATGAGGCCGCGCTGACAGGGGAGAGCATCCCCGTGGACAAGGCTCCCGGAGACAGCGTCTCAGCTGCTTCCATCAACCAGTCAGGATATCTCCTCTGCCGTGCTTCTCGAGTCGGCGAGGATACGACTCTTTCGCAGATCATCAAGATGGTGTCCGATGCGGCGGCCACAAAAGCTCCGATCGCCAAGACCGCCGATAAAGTTTCAGGCATCTTCGTTCCCGCAGTAATAGGCATTGCCGCGGTCACGTTTATCATATGGATGCTCAAAGGCGCGGCGGTCGGAAAAGCGCTGACATTCGCTGTGGCGGTATTGGTCATCAGCTGTCCGTGCGCGCTGGGTCTGGCTACTCCAGTGGCGATCATGGTCGGCAACGGAAAAGGCTCAAGGAACGGTATACTATTCAAGACATCAGCGTCTCTGGAGGAGGCCGGCAGGGTCAAGATAGTCGCGCTGGACAAGACAGGGACTATCACAAGGGGCGAACCTTCAGTTACGGATATCATCACGTTTGCGGCGGAAAATGAGAATGAGCTGCTCTCTTATGCCTATTCTCTTGAAGCAAAGAGCGAACACCCCTTGGCAAAAGCCATCGTCAGAAAATCGGTAGACGCCGGGCTCGAAGCAGAAGAGGTCCGCGGTTTTGCCGCTCTTCCCGGCAGTGGCCTGACCGCAGAGCTGAACGGCGAAACGCTGTACGGAGGGAATTATAAATTCATTTCCACCGTGGCGGATGTTCCCGAAAAAGCTCTGAGCATTTCCGAAAAACTGTCAGAACAGGGTAAAACGCCGCTCTTTTTTGCGAAAGACAGAGAGCTTTTAGGTGTGATCGCCGTGGCTGACGTCATCAAGGAAGACAGCTCTGAGGCTATCAGGGAGCTAAAGGACATGGGTATCTACGTAGTCATGCTGACCGGTGACAACGAACGCACCGCGAAAGCAGTCGGAGCTCAGGCGGGTGTGGATGAAGTGATCTCAGGTGTCCTTCCTGACGAAAAGGCAGGAGTTATCGGAATACTGAAGGAAAAAGGCAAGACAGCGATGGTCGGCGACGGCATAAATGACGCTCCTGCACTCACTGCGGCGGACATAGGTATCGCGATCGGTGCCGGCACTGACGTAGCCATCGATGCTGCTGAGATAGTGCTCATGAAGAATACTCTTTCAGATGTGGCCGCAGCCGTGCGGCTTAGCCGGGCGACGCTGAAGAATATCAAGGAGAACCTGTTCTGGGCCTTCTTTTATAACACGATCGGCATCCCTGTTGCCGCCGGCCTTTTGACCGGAATCGGCATAAAGCTTAACCCGATGCTAGGAGCGGCGGCCATGAGCCTTTCCAGCTTCTGTGTCGTGACGAATGCCCTGAGACTCAACTTATTTAAGATGTATGATACAGCGCGTGACAGGAGTGACGGTGAGACGATAACCGGTCCGATAATCGGAGAGATCGACAGCGAATGCGTCATTAATACTGAAACAGAAGAAAAGGAGAAAACAGAAATGACAAAAACGATCAAAGTGGATGGAATGAGCTGCGCACATTGCGAGAACAGAGTCAAGAAGGCTCTGGAAGCTCTGCCTCAGGTGGACGAGGCTCTCGTCAGCCATGAGGCTGCCAACGCAGTACTCACCCTCAATGCCGAGGTGGAGGACGCTGTTTTGAAGAAGGCTGTAGAAGACGAAGGATATACTTTCGTGGGATAAGCCCGTCAACAACCAGAACTGTGGGACAGGTCGCAATTGACCTGTCTTCTTTTTTTGTGATAATATAGGAAAAACAGGAGTACGATATGGACAGCGGATGCAGACTGATTATCCCCACAGAAGAATATCTGGAACAGGTCGCGGATTACCGCCGGGAATTTCTTGATGCGGACAGTTCTATGGACGGCACTACTTCTCTGAAAAGGATCGCAGACCCGAAAGAATGGCTGGAAAACTGCAGGAGATACATGGATAAGAGCACGGTTCTGGAAGGAATGGTACAGGCTACGCAGTTCATCTACGTCCGCCTTTCGGACAACCGCCTGATAGGAATGCTTAGTGTGCGTCATTATTTCAACGATTACCTGGAAAAGTACGCCGGCAATATCGGATACTCCGTCAGGCCGAGTGAACGGAGAAAAGGCTATGCCAAGGCCATGCTGAGGGATTGTTTGCCGTTCTGCAGGTCTGTGGGCCTGGATAGGATCCTCGTCTGCTGCCTGGACGATAATGTTGCGAGCCGAAAGACGATACTTGCCAACGGAGGTATTTTTGACGATACGGTCTATGAACCCTCAGAAAAGGTCACGCTGGAAAGATACTGGATTGAATTGTGAACCTCCTGCATGCTGAAGATGAACAGTTTTCTTCAGCATACAGCGCAGGGTGGTTCCAGACGGCAAAAAGGTATCCTGTGAAGGAAGACAATAAAAAAGTGAGTCAGCTTATCGGGCTTTGCCAATGGCTGACTCACTGTTTTTTGTCTGATCAGGTCCCTTAAAGCTTTTCCATCAGGTATGCGGGATGATCCTGATAACGTGCCATATCGGCTACGCGCTCGAAATCCGTGGATCTGGTCTCATCGCTGACCTGATATGAAAAGTTGCTGTCATCGGAGATCTTGTCCAGCCGGTCGCCCAGCCTTTCCTTGAGCGATTTTGGCATCCAGATTATCCTTTTGATACCGCCGGATGCGTTCATGAACTTCCCTGATGCGAGGAATTCGGCAGATACGCCTTCTATCCCTTCCACAGGCTCTCCTCTGTCGGCCGTGTGCGCGGCTTCGTCGTAAGAGGAGATGTTTCCGGGGACGATACCGTCATAATCCTTATATGCGATGATGATCCCCTGTCTGTCTGGGGAAGTGATGGCATAACACTCTGCAAACGGTATCTGAGGGATACCGGGCTTGACGGAGTCGTACAGTGCCGCTTCGCGTTCCGTACCGGTGGCATCCTTCAGTCCCCTGTTGACATCGGGGCAGATACCTCTGTCTTTATTGATGCATTCGGCGGAAACTTCCTGGAATCCGGACTCTTCACTGGATCTGTATGAGATCATTGCCGTGATGTAATCTATCCTGCCGCATCCTCCCTGCTTTGAGGGTGTTATGACGCAGTATCTTCCCGGGCAGCGGGCGGAACACTTTGCGCAGATATAGAATCTGTCGCAGTTATCATCTCGGATGCTTCCTGTCTTGTCGTCTGTCTGGAGCGTCTTCAGCATGCCGACGCGGTCGATCAGTTTGCCGACCTTTTCTGCGTCAGAAATGACCGATATCTGGGCTTTGTCGACGATGCCTCCGAATTCGGTCTTGATACCGTCGTATACGATCCTTCCCAGAATATATGGAGTAAATCCGTTCCTGAGAGCCGTATTCGAGACCTTCAGCACCATCTTGCCGTTTACGACCCTGCAGGAAACACCTTCGGCACTGTCGATCCACTCGGGAAGCTTTTTTTCAATGACCGCTTCCGCGATGTCGTTTAGCTTTTCTCCGCATATCTCAGCCATTACGAAAAGATGTTCGTCTTTTCTGCCTGAGATGAATCTCTCAGAACCCACGGTCTCCACAAGCCTGTCGGTAACGCTTTCCGGCTGGCGGGAAAGCGCCATCGCCCATGTACGGCCGGTATCTGTTCCCGCTGCGTAGGCGATCTCGTTATCTTCAACATCCTCAAAGCGGTAGGCATCGTTGGTCCCTACGGGAATGTCTGATCTTTTGTATTCCGGCAGTCCGTTCATCTTCACCGAGCGTTCCGCAAAGCTGTAGAATTCAGATTCGCTCTCGAAGGAACCGGGCAGCACGCATTCATTTAGAGGAGCATTGGCGAGCACGGGTATTCCCAATGTGATGAACCCTGCGCATACAGCAATGTCTTCGCTGTTCAGCTCGCCGAACACGTTGGCGCAGCAGTATGCCTTTTCGTCGATATATCTGATGACGGAAGCCTTATCCCCGGGAATGACACGGCCAAACATCATGGCCATGCGCACAAGCGCGGATACAGCGTAAAACGCGGTCTCCTTGCTCTCACCGCAGGGAAGTACCCATTCGGAGCCGTGGCCCGGAGTGTATTTGGCTTTTATGGCCGTAGGTAAGAAGACCCCTGCGCCCTGTCTTAGATACTGCTCCGCTATGCGGTTTACGCCCTGCTCGTCCGTTATTACTCCGGAAATGATATACGCACCGTTCATTTTAAGGCTGCAGAAATCAAAGCCTGTTTTTCTCAGCTGATAATCCGCAATGAACCCTTCTGTTGCCTCAGGATCTGCCAGACCGCGGCAGTAAGCGGTGATCTCGCTGGCCATAAGAGCTGTGAGACCGTATTCCAGACCGTCCTTTGTGTCGTCGGTTATATCCGCTTCGTTCGCGGGAAGGTTCTTTTTTATATCCTCCAGTACATTCAGAAGATCTTCAAGCGTATGGCATTCTGCGCCGGTAAGCGCATATATGATGGGCAGAAAATAAGCGGTCTTCCGGAAAGGAAGCTCGGTCCTTGCGCCGTACTCCTCTATAGCGGCGACAATGGCGTTCTGGGCTCTGTGGATGCAGGCTTCAGTTCCCCCGTAGACCAATCTGGTAAGCAGGCTCATATCGTACTCCGTTAATGGTTAATGAATGTATGATAGAATTATAACCGTAACCATAAGAGCAAGCAAGCCGAAAGCCCCAATATTGCTGACAAAAGAGGGTATAATATTTCACGGAGAAATATGATGGAAGAGCGTACATACCGGGAATACTGCATCGCTGAGGACCTGACTTATTACAACGTAACATTGGGAGAGAGCGATCTGATGATCGCGACGAAGGAAGATATGAGCGCGCTTTGCCGGCGGTTCATCAGAGACTGCAGGGAGGATCTGATCGGATATATCCGTAAGGAGCCGTTCTTTAAGGAATCCCTTGCGCCGATGGACTGCCCTGAGGATTCTCCGCAGATCGTCAAAATGATGTGCTCTGCTTCGATAAAAGCCCATGTAGGGCCTATGGCGGCCGTAGCGGGAGCCATATCCCAGCTGCTCTGTGAATGTCTTGCGGGTTTTACGGACGAGATCATCATCGAAAATGGCGGAGATAACTGCATCCTGACGTCCAAAGGGCGTACTGCGGGCATATACGCAGGGTCCGGATTCCCTGAAGGGCTGAAGATAGCGATCGATGGGAGGAAGACCCCCTGGGGGATATGCACCTCTTCAGGTACCATGGGGCATTCCTTTTCTTTCGGATCAGCGGACGCAGTGACTATCATCTCCGATTCCGCAGCCCTTTCCGATGCCGCGGCGACATATACAGCCAACAATATCAGGGATGCTTCCGACATCGAGAGCGCCCTTGAGAAAGCCATGTCGATAGACGGAATAAGAGGAGCCGTTATCATCGCGGGAGGCAAACTCGGAGCGATGGGAGAGGTCCGGTTCGTCTGAAACTCTGCCGATAGTTCATATTAAAACGGACGCCTTCAGGCGCCCGTTTTCGTTCATGATTTTTTGCTCTGTGCCTTGAGTCTCGATTCCTTCTTCAGTATTCCCTTGCGCATCCTCAGGTGATGCGGCGTGACCTCCAGCAGTTCATCGTCCGCAAGGAATTCCAGACACTGCTCCAGGCTCATCTGTTTGACAGGGACCAGTTTCAGTTTATCGTCATGTCCCACCGCTCTCATATTACTGAGCTGCTTTTGCTTGCATACGTTGACGATGAGGTCTCCGGGCTTCGAATTGATGCCGACTATCATTCCTTCGTATACCTCTTCTCCGGGTCCGATGAACAAAAGTCCCCTGCTCTGGGCATTGAATAAACCGTAAGTTACGGCAGTACCCTGTTCCCATGCGACCAGGCTCCCCGTCGTGCGCCGTTCTATCTCACCTTTATACGGCTGATAGTCGTGGAAAACGCTGGTCATTATGCCTTCGCCTTTTGTGTCGGTCAGAAATTCGCTCCGATATCCGAACAGGCCCCGGGAAGGGATGTAGAATTCCAGTCTGGTGCGCGTGCCGGCGCTTGTCATCTTGTTCAGCTCTCCCTTTCTTTCGCTTACCCTCTGTATGACGCTGCCGACATAATCAAGAGGCACATCGCAGACCAGTTCCTCGACAGGCTCGCATTTTACCCCGTTTATTTCCCGGGTGATGATCCTGGGAGGCGATACCTGGAACTCATAGCCCTCGCGGCGCATGGTCTCTATTAGTATGGAGAGGTGCATCTCGCCGCGTCCCGCAACGCTGAAGGCTTCCGTGGTCTCTGTGTCGCTGACTTTGAGGGAAACGTCTTTTAATAGCTCCTTATACAGCCTGTCGCGTATGTTGCGTGAAGTCACATATTTGCCGTCCTGTCCCGCAAAGGGGGAATCATTGACGGAGAAGGTCATCTCCACGGTTGGGTCGTCTATCTTTAAGAACGGGATCGCCTCGATGTGATTGGGGGCGCAAATGGTATCTCCGATGGTGATATCCTCGATGCCGGAGATGGCGACGATATTGCCCGCTTCCGCTTCATCCACCGGGACCCTTTCAAGCTTATCGAAGATATACAGATTCACTGCCTTTGAGCGGCGGATGCGGGAAGGGTCGTGGTAGTTGCATACGGCGATCTGCTCGTTGGCCCTGATAGATCCGCAGATCACGTTGCCGATAGCGATCCTGCCGACGAAATCGTTGTAGTCGATGGCTGAGATAAGCATTTTCAGGGGTTTGTCAGGATATGCGTCGGGGGCAGGAATGTATTTGATAATGGTATCGAAGAGGGGCTTGAGATCCTTGCCCTGCTCATTCATGTCATAGGAGCAGATACCCTGGCGCGCCGAGCAGTACAGCATCGGGGAATCCAGCTGGCTCTCGTCAGCGCCGAGATCGATGAGCAAATCGAGTATCTCGTCTATGACCTCTTCGATCCTGGCATCCGGGCGGTCTATCTTGTTGATGACTATTATCACCTTATGCTTCAATTCAAGAGATTTGGATAGTACGAAGCGGGTCTGGGGCAGAGGCCCTTCAGCGGCGTCCACCAGGAGTATGACGCCGTCGACCATCTTGAGTATCCTCTCCACTTCGCCTCCGAAATCGGCATGCCCCGGTGTGTCGACGATGTTTATCTTGTAGTCGCCGTAATTGACCGCAGTGTTTTTGGAGAGTATCGTTATTCCACGCTCGCGCTCGATATCGTTGGAGTCCATGACACGGTCCACTATGACCTGATTGTCCCTCCATACGCCGCTCTGCTTGAGCATGGCATCAACCAGCGTTGTTTTTCCGTGGTCGACGTGAGCGATGATTGCAACATTTCTGATCTTTTCGGCTTCCATAATTATTCCCCTTTAAAAAGCATACCAACAAAAGATTATTATCTTCTAATCCGACTTGTCTGTCAAGATGTTTTTCTTTGCTCCTTAAGTGTTTCACGCCTGAGACGGAACGGACCATTTTTTTCTGTTGGGGGAATACTGCCATATTCAGTTTCTTGAACGCTCTATTAAAATCTGTTTGATAGAGCCGTTTTCCGGCGCGCATACCTGAGCATTCCGAGGCTGTTTTTCTTGTAAAAAAAACTCTTTTGTGTTATAATACATAAGATATTAGACTGGGTGAAAAATGTTTGTAGATTCCCTTGCTCTGGAGAATTTCAGGAATATAAAAAACGCATCCCTGTCCTTCGGCGAGGGCTGCAATGTGCTGACCGGTTCCAACGGACAGGGCAAGACGAATACCGTGGAAGCGATATATCTGGCACTTTCGGGCAAAAGCCACAGAGAGAGCGTGACCGCGAACTTTATCGGCCCCGTGTCCAATAGAACCACCGTGGCCTGCACCGTGACGGACAGCCTGAACGTAACGACCCTCGCGGCGGTCTCCATGGATGAGACCGGCAAGCGGCACTTCATCGGCGGAGATGCGGTTAAGAGCCGCAGAGAACTTCTTTCCGCCTACAGCGTCGTCTTCTTTACCCCTGAGGATCTGCGCATCATACAGGATTCCCCCGCAGCAAGAAGGACGTTCATGAACGACGCGATCAGTTCGCTGTACCCGAGATATGCGGCACTGGTCTCCGATTATTCCACGGTGCTGCGCCAGAGAGGCTTTCTGTTAAGGGACTACGGCCCCTCCGCTAACAGCATGATGGAGGTGTACGACGAACAGCTCGTCGGCATCGGATCGTCCATCATCACTGCCAGACTGAAGTTTTTAAAGCAACTGAGTGAGGCGGCCAAGGCTAAGTACGGCGAGATATCGGAAAAGGCAGAGGATATAGCCTTCAGCTATCTCACCGATATCGATGTCACATCAGGCGAACTTCAGGAAAGCTACCGAAGGGCACTGGAGGAGAGCAGGACGGCGGATATCTCTTCGGCAAGCACTAGGGTCGGTCCGCATCATGATGACATGGATATCACTGTGTCCGGCAGAAGCGCCCGCAGGTTCGCCTCCCGCGGTCAGCAGAGGAGCGTGGCTCTTGCGATGAAACTTGCCCTCTGCGACATGACGAGATCGCTCAGGGGGGAAGAACCGGTGGTTCTGCTGGATGACGTTATGAGCGAGCTGGATGTCTCGCGCCGCAGTCAGGCGGTGAAGCTATTCTCAGGCAGGCAGGTCTTCATCACCACAACGGAGGTGTGTTTCGATATCCCGTCGGATACAAGACTGTTCAAAGCGGTCAGCGGCGAGATCTCGCCGATATAAATAAAGTAAAGGAAAAAGAGGAATTCAAATGGCAACTAGCAGCAATTATGACGCCAGCGGGATTAAGGTCCTGGAAGGACTGGAAGCGGTACGCAAACGTCCGGGCATGTACATCGGCTCCACCGGCAAGGACGGACTCCATCATCTGGTCTACGAGATAGTCGACAACTCGGTGGACGAAGCGCTGGCCGGAGCCTGCAAGAACATAGACGTCATCATAGGCAAGGGAGATATCATCACCGTTATCGACGACGGCCGCGGCATTCCCACGGGAATACACCCGCAGTATAAGAAAAGCGCCGTGGAGATTGCTCTCACCAAACTGCATGCCGGCGGAAAGTTTGACGACACGAACTACAAAGTCTCCGGAGGACTGCACGGTGTAGGCGTTTCCGTGGTCAATGCATTGAGCGAGTATCTGAAGGTCACAGTGTACCAGAACGGGCAGATATTCATGCAGACATACCACCGCGGAAAGCCCGATGCGGACCTCGCGCCGATCGGCAAAACGAAGCGCACCGGCACCACTGTCGAATTCAAGCCCGACGGCGAGATATTCTCCGAGCTGGAATACTCTTTCAGCACCTTAAAACACCGCCTGCAGGAGCTTGCTTACCTGAACAAAGGTCTGCGTATTACCCTTAAGGACGAGAGGGGCGAAGAAGAGGTCTATGAGGAGTACAAATACGACGGAGGCATCATCGAGTACATCAACCACCTGAATCGGGGAAAGAGCCCTCTTCCCGATATGGCAGGCAAGGTGATCTACTTTGAAAAGCAGACGGACGCAGTCGATGTCGAATGCGCGATGCAGTACACCGACAGCTATACCGGCTCGATCTATTCGTTCGCGAACAACATCAACACCATAGAAGGCGGCATGCATGTCAACGGCTTCAAGAGTGCGCTGACCAGGTGCATCAACGCGTACGCCCGCAAGTACAATTTCATCAAGGAGAATGAGGACAACCTCTCCGGTGACGATATACGTGAAGGACTGACCGCGATAATATCAGTCAAGCTCAAGAATCCGGAATTCGAAGGCCAGACAAAGACAAAGCTTGGCAACCCGGAAGTGCGCGGACTGGTGGACGGAGTGGTCTCCGACAACCTGACAGCCTATCTTGAGGAACACCCGTCGGAGGCGCAGCAGATACTGAACAAGGCCGTACTCGCCACCCGTGCCAGAGCTGCAGCTCAGCAGGCCAGGGAAATGACACGCCGCAAGAGCCCGCTTGAATCCTCCACGCTTCCTGGAAAGCTGTCCGACTGTTCTGACCGCAATCCCGAAAACTGCGAGATATATATCGTGGAGGGAGACTCCGCAGGCGGCAGCGCCAAGAAAGGGCGCGACCCGAAGACTCAGGCGATACTGCCCCTTAGGGGAAAGATCCTCAACGTTGAAAAGGCAAGGTTCGACAGGATACTGAACACTGATACGATACGTTCCATGATCACCGCCTTTGGGACCGGGATAACAGACAGCTTCGATATCAGCAAGGCCAGGTACCACAAGATCATAATCATGACGGATGCTGATGTCGACGGAGCTCACATCAGGACTCTGCTCCTGACTTTCTTCTTCCGCTATATGCCGGAACTCATCGACAACGGCTATGTGTATATAGCCCAGCCACCTCTTTACAAGGTGACCAAGGGAAAAGACGTGCGTTACTGCTTCACTGACGAGCAACTCGAAAAGATATACAGCGAGATAGGACGTGATAAGACCGACCTTCAGCGTTACAAGGGGCTTGGAGAAATGAACGCTGAGCAGCTCTGGGAAACGACGATGAATCCGGCGAACAGGACCTTGCTGAAAGTGCATGTGGAGGATGCCATCGAGGCGGACAGGATATGCTCCATACTGATGGGCGACCAGGTTCAGCCGAGGAAGGATTTTATAACCGAGAACGCAGGGCGCGTCAGCAATCTGGATATCTGATGGGGTAAGGATATATGAGCAAAAAAGACGATAAAGAGAAAAAATCGCAGATCAACGTGGTCAGTGATGACGCCGGCATCCAAAACGTGGATTTTTCCAGCGAGATGCAGAAATCCTATATAGATTACGCGATGAGCGTAATCGTCGGACGTGCCCTTCCTGATGTCAGGGACGGCCTCAAGCCGGTGCACCGCAGGATACTCTACGCCATGGACGAGCTCGGAGCCAGGGCAGGCACCCCGTACAGGAAGAGCGCCCGTATCGTGGGCGACGTGATGGGCAAATACCATCCCCACGGTGACGCGGCCATCTACGACGCCATGGCCAGACTCGCGCAGGATTTTACGATCAGGTATCCTCTGGTCGACGGCCAGGGAAACTTCGGAAGCGTTGACGGGGATTCTCCTGCCGCATCGCGTTACACCGAGGCGAGGATGTCTCGGCTGTCCTCCGAACTGCTGCGCGACATTGGCAAGGACACGGTCGATTTCACGAGCAACTTCGACGATACTCTGAAGGAACCGGCCGTTCTGCCGGCAAGATTCCCGAATCTGCTCGTCAACGGTTCCAACGGCATCGCTGTCGGAATGGCGACAAATATACCCCCTCATAACCTGGGAGAAGTGATTGACGCCACCGTAGCGCTGATGGAGAACGGGGATCTTACGCCGAGAGACCTCATGCAGTACGTCAAGGGACCTGATTTCCCGACTGGCGGCATCATTATGGGAAGAAGCGGGATCACCAGCGCCTACACTACGGGAAGAGGCCGCATAAAAGTGCGGGCCAAGGCCAGGATAGAACAGGTAAACGCCAACAAGCAGCGCATAGTCATCACCGAGATACCTTACATGGTCAACAAGGCCATGTTGGTGCAGAAGATCGCCGAACTGGTCAAGGATAAGAAGATCGTCGGCATTTCCGACATACACGACTTTTCCGACCGCAACGGCATGCAGATAGTTATCGATCTCAAAAGGGACACGAACGCCAATATCCTGCTCAACCAGCTGTACAATCAGACGCAGCTGCAGGATACCTTCGGGGTGATAATGCTTGTTCTGGACCACAACCATCCGAAGGTCATGAACCTAAAGGAGATACTTCAGGCCTATATCGCCCACCAGGAAGAAGTGATCATCCGCAGGACGAAATACGATCTGGACAAGGCTCTCGCCAGGGCTCATATCCTGGAAGGCTACCTGATCGCTCTGGACAACCTGGATGAGGTGATACAGATCATACGCTCATCGTATGACGACGCTGAACAGCGTCTGATGGCCCGTTTCAATCTGTCCGACATTCAGGCCAAGGCCATCGTCGACATGCAGCTCAGGCGCCTGCAGGGGCTTGAACGCGAAAAGATCGAGACGGAATACGCCGAGATCGAGAAAAACATCGCATATTACAGGGCTGTGCTCGCCAGCGAGCAGATGGTCAAGGATATCATCAAGACCGAACTGCTCGAGATCAAGGACAGATACGGGGATCCCCGCCTTACCGATTTCGAAAACGATGAAGATGATTTTGAGGCGGAAGATCTCATAGAGGAAGAAGATGTCGCGATAACCATGACCCATATAGGCTACATCAAGCGCATCCCTTCCGCCACGTACAGGCAGCAGAGGAGAGGCGGCAAGGGCATCTCCGCGCATTCCACCAGGGAAAACGATTTCGTGGAGCACCTGTTCATGACTACCACGCACAGCTACATAGTATTCTTTACGAATAAGGGCAAGTGCTACAGGCTCAAGGCTTACGAAGTGCCTGTGGGAGGACGCACAGGCAAGGGAACAGCCATAGTCAACATACTGCCGATCGAGCCGGGAGAAAAGATAACGGCCGTGCTCTCGATCAAGGATTACGAAGAAGGCAAATATCTCGTTATGGCCACCAAGGGCGGCATCATAAAGAAGACCGCGCTCAGCGAGTACGATTCTCCGCGCAAGAGCGGGCTGATAGGCATCAATCTTGCCGAAGGGGACGAGCTTATAAGCGTGAAGCTGACTGACGGCAGGATGGACATCATAATGGGCACCGCCAGCGGTCAGGCGATACGCTTCAGCGAAGACGGCGTAAGGCCGACGGGAAGGGTATCCATGGGCGTCAGGGGCATCAGCCTCGGCAAGAACGATTCGGTCATAGGCATGGATATAGCCGATAACAGCAAGTTCGTGCTCTCCGTCACCGAATACGGCTACGGAAAGCTTACCAAGACTGCGCTCTATCCTGTGCAGAACCGCGCGGGCAAGGGCGTCATCAACTATAAGATCACCGGCAAGACCGGGAAGGTTTGCGGGCTGTGTTCCATCAACAAGGAGGAGGACGACGTGATGATGATCTCCGACGACGGTGTCGTCATCCGCATGGATTCCGCCGATATCTCCACCATGGGGAGGAGCACGTCAGGTGTAAAGGTCATGAAGCTGGACGAGGATTACAGGATCTCAGCCATCGCCATCGCAGGAAAAGAAAAGGACGACGAGGAGGAGCAGGGCCAGCAGCTTAATTTCATGGAGGTTGAAAACAAGGAATAATGGCTATACATGAATCCGGAGAGGATTATCTCGAGACGATATTCATCCTCAACCAGAAAAACGGCTCCGTTCGCTCCATAGACATTGCTTCACACATGAACTATTCCAAGCCGTCGGTCAGCCGTGCGATGAGCATACTGAGGGAAGCGGGCATGATCAGCATGGACGATGACGGCAGCATACATCTTACCGAAAAAGGGGAGCAGAAGGCCTCCGGTGTCTATGAGAGGCACAGGATACTGACCGAATTCCTCATCTCACTCGGTGTTTCTCCCGAGACGGCGGAAAAGGATGCCTGCCGCATAGAACATGATCTGAGCGAAGAGACCTTTGACAAAATAAAGCAGTTTAAGAGAGAGTGATGGGCTCATACAGCGTATCCGTAAGGGAAATATGCGAATTTTCTCTTCTCAGCGGATCCATCGACAACCGCTTTGCTGCGGGGGTCCGCATGCAGGAAGGCATCAGGCTCCATCAGTATATACAGTCGGCCTACGGGCCGGATGACGAAGCTGAGGTCACATTGACCGGGGAATACTCCCGGGATGGTATCGCGATGCATATTATGGGGAGGGCGGACGGCATTCTTAAGATGTCTTCCTCTCCTACGATAGAAGAGATTAAATCCACATCCCTGGCATACGGGGAAATAAAAGAACCTTTGGCCGTACATCTGGCACAATGCCGGATGTACGCCTATCTTTATGCTGTCTCAAACAATCTCACATCGATGGGGCTGAAGGTCACATACGTGCACCTTTCCACGCACAGGGAAACATCCTTCGAGTACGATGCGAGCTTTCCTGAATTGAAAGGATGGTTCGAGGAACTCTGTGCCGGATACGCGGCTCATCTCGTTTTCATCGAAAATATGACAGACGCCCGCAACGAGAGCATACATCTGCTGCGTTTTCCCTTTGAATTCCGCCGCTATCAGAAAGAAACGATCAATTACATCTACCGGTGCATTATAAAAAAGACTAATGTATTCATGAACGCCCCGACAGGCAGCGGCAAGACTCAGAATACGCTTTATCCTTCCATCAAAGCTCTGCCCAGCCTCGGCTCCCGGGCCAAAATATTTTATCTGACCGGAAAGTCCACTCAGAAAGCCGTCGCTCTGAACGCCATGGATATACTGGCCCAAAAAGGGCTCAGGGTAAAGACCGTTGAGATCACGGCAAAGGAAAAGGCGTGCATGATAGGCAAGCCGAAATGCAACCCGCGGGACTGCCCGTATGCCCTGGATTATTATGAGAAATCGGCGCGGGCGATGAAGGAATTCATATCCTCAAACGATATCTTCACGTTCGAGGTCTTCAAAAAGGCAGCTGAAGAGTACACGGTCTGCCCATTCGAGCTTTCGCTGGATGCTTCGCTGTATGCGGACGTGATAGTCTGCGACTATAACTACGTATTCGATCCCCATGCGGCCCTGAAGCGCTATTTCGAGGACGCCAAGGGCAGGGATTACATCTTTCTCGCGGACGAGGCTCACAACCTGCCTGAAAGGAGCAGACAGATGTATTCCGAGGAGATGACCTGCGAAAGGCTGAGGTACATGCAGCGTCACGCCGGAAGGCTCCGGCGCCTGAACGAAGCGATGGACGCCCTTTATGAATGTCTGCAGGGCTATTCCCTGCTGTGCGGCAGCAACGGGGCGTATATCTTTGATGAACCGACGGCAGATTTCACATCAGCGGTAACAAACGTTTCCCAGCAGCTGGAAAACTTCCTTGAACGGGCCGATTCCTCCGATGAGAGATATTCCGATCTGCTCGATTACTACTACGAGCTTATGCGATTTTCCTCCCTCAACGAGATGAAGGGGGACAGCCACATTTTCTATTACGACAAGGAAAACGAAATGCTCAAGCTGTTCTGCACTGACGCCAAGGGATATCTGGCCGATACCCTCGCAAAAGGCAGAGCCGCTGTCTTCTTCTCTGCCACCCTGACTCCGCTGGAATACTACCGCGACATCCTAGGAGGCGGCTCTGACGACAAGATGCTCAATATCGACTCGATCTTTGCCAAGGAGAACTTCAAAATTGTCGTGGATACGTCTATAGAGACCACATACACGCGCCGAGCGCTTTATTATAAAGAGGCGGCCAAGAGGATCAGGGCGACCGTGATCTCAAAACCCGGGAATTACATCGTGTATTTCCCCTCATACGCCTATATGCAGAGCGTTTATGACGAGTATAAGAAGGCCTTCGGAGAGGAAGGCTGCCTGATACAGCAGCGCCAGATGAGGGAAAAGGAGAGGGAAGAGTTCCTGTCGCATTTTACCTTCGACAGCGTGACCACTGCCTTTGCCGTCATAGGCGGTGTCTTCGGGGAAGCCGTGGATCTTGTCGGAGATAAGCTGATCGGCGTGGTCATATGCGGAGTGAGTCTTCCGATGATCTGTACGGAAAGGGAGCTCATACGCAGTCATTTCGACAAACAGGGCAGGGACGGTTTCGATTATGCCTACGTATATCCGGGAATGAACAAGGTCCTGCAGGCTATGGGCAGGGTCATACGCACCAGCGAGGACAAGGGATGCGCGGTACTTCTCGACAGACGCTTCAATTACACTGCCTACAAGCGCTGCTTCCCGCCTCAGTACGATCAGATGGTATTCGTCAATTCGCTGTCCAAGCTCCAGATGTTCCTGAAAATGTCTCCTTCGGACGACGGGTACTATTATCCGGACGAACCCTGATGAACAGTCCTGACAGTCTTCCTATCGATGAATTATTATGGTTATAAATGCAAAAACAGGGATCGTATCCCTGTTTTTATGTATATGACAGAATGACAGCCGTGGCGCGGATCCAGTAAGGCTGTTGTTGCTCGGCGTATCATCCTTTTTTCGTCCGCTGTTTTCTCCTCAATTTCCTCCTGAGGTGCCTGCGGTTTCTTTTAGAGGATACTGTGAGATACATCACCCACAGTATAACGGCTGCCGAAATGATGCACAGCGCCACATATGCCAGCGGGGAATAATCCTTTACGGGTTCGGGAATGAGCCTGTCTTTCGCAAGAGCGTAAGAGGTGTCTCTCCTGAGCTTTCTCAGATAGTCTTCCCGGGCGATGCGCTCCTGTTCGGCGTAAGGGATGATGTGCTCCATAAAATCGTTTTGTCCCTCGTCCGGTCCGACTGTGGATCTGTAGAGTCCGAAATAGCACGGGTTGTAACTGGTGATCTGGGTGGCGCGGGTAATGCGGTTGCCGTTCGTGCCGTTGATCCACCCCGTATACCAGGTGCCCTGCTGAGTGACATGGCACGGGTAGCCCAGTTTCTGCGATACCTGAAAGGCTGTCATCCCGCCAAACCGATCGAGCGGCTGATCGTAATCTATAACCACCTTATTCTTCGAATAGAGATGGATATACAGCTTCGGTATCTCCCATGTGCCGTACATCTGGGCGGATTCCTGATACTGCGATGTGTCCGGGGTGATATCAAGGGATTTTATGACCAGATCGGTGTACACGCGGTGCATGCCGTGGCCGTATTCTCCGTTGATGTCATGCGCTATGGCGACCTGAGGACGGAACCTGCGCACCTGGCGCACTACGTACTCGAGCAGGACGCTTTCGGAAATTCCCATATTGCGGTAGCGCTCATATGTCTTTTCACGATCATCTATCCTGAAATCCGCGAAAGGTCCCAGAACGGGATAATTGCGTGCTCCCACTGCCCATAGGCCGTTGACCATTTCATGGGCCCTGCGGTTCGTCATATTGCGGTGGTCGGTCATATAGACGACCTGGACATTGAGTCCTTTCTGCCCTGCATACAGGGGCAGCAGTCCTGCAAAAAACAGCTGGTCATCGTCGGAATGGGTTGAGAACAGGACGATATCCGCCCTGCCTTCCAATGGCGGTTGCCAGACCTGTACATTATCGGGAGGTGCGCTTGATGAAAAGAGCATGATCTCGCTCAGCCTCACGCTGCCGTTATTGAATCTTACCGTGACGGAATCCGGCAGGGCAGTAAAACAGACCGAAAGGTCTATATAGTCATGGAGATAGGAATACTGTCCGACAACGGCTGTCTCAGCCGTATCGTTATTGACGATGACATATTCGCCGTATTCCAGATCGAAGATGATATAGATCCCGCCGATGGGGGTCTTGCTGTCAAAGCGGATATCTGTGTTACCCGCCGAACTGCTGAAATTGCCCAGGTCGCCGTCAAAAAGGAACCTGAAATCCGAATACCCTGTGCCAGTGACCTTTGCGCCGGACGTGATGTCAGAGGCGGATCCATCTGCCATGACTTTTGTGGGCAAAAAGGAAAAGAGCAGCAAAAACGCTGACAGAAGCCATAAAAAACGTTTCATGTTGCTCTTCGGAAAATCACTGTGCATATCTACGCCCTAAATAAATGGCGGAAGAGGTGGGATTCGAACCCACGCGCCGGTTGCCCGACGACCGCATTTCGAGTGCGGCTCGTTGTGACCACTTCGATACTCTTCCGCTTACAGTCCTAATAATATAACCTAAACGGTGTTTATGCAAGGTCAAATATTAAGCAAATTGACCAGCGCTCGGGCGTATATCTCGATGGAAGAGGTTATCTCGCTGATGAGCACGCTCTCATCGGCCATATGAGCTCCGCTCTCGCTTCCGGGGTATTCGGCTCCGAAAGCGACTATGCTGTCGAAATGCTTGGCATATGTTCCTCCGCCCATCGTATAAGGCTTATTCTCGGTGTCTCCGGTGACATCTACATATGCCTTATACAGAGCCTCCACCATCGGGGAATCCTTCTCTTTATAAAGGGAGGAGCCTACGCGGGATTCATACACGTTCAGTCCTGCTTCACCGAAGCGCTTCTCCATACCGTCCGACAAGACCTTGAAATCGTCCTTTTTGATCGTTAACGGATAGCGTATATCGATGGAAGCGCTGACATTGTCCGCATCGCCGTTGATTACGCCCACATTGAACGTGAGCTCGCCGAACTCATCTTCCATCTTCATCCCACAGTTTTCTCCGAGATAGCTCAGTCCTATCACCTCTTTATAGCCCTGCGCGAAGGGGGAATCGAAGAGGGGGCAGGATGCAATGAACATCATCAGATGGCTGATCGCATTTACGCCAAGCTCGGGAGTGGATGCATGGGCTGCTTTTCCCCAGAGAGTAAAAGTGAGTTTTCCTCCTTCGACGGCTGTTTCAAACTGCAGGCTGTTTCCGTCTGCGTAGTCGGAGAAAGCAGTTATAAGCTGGTCTTTATAATCGCCCGGGGTCACGGTCATGACTACCTTGTTGCACACAACGTTCACAGCCTGTCCTCCGCTGACGGAGTCTATCATCACCTTGGCGGAGCGTGTGTTGGTAGGGGCGGAGAAATATCCGTGATAGCTTCCCTTTTCGCCGAAACAGATGGGGAAGCCTGCGTCAGGCGTAAAGCCCATGTCGAAATCCCCTTCCTTCTCCAGATAATAATCGACGCCTTTCATCCCTGTTTCCTCGTTGGTGCCGAAAACGAAACGTATCCTCTTATTGAGAGGTATGCCCATATCGCTGATTATCTTCATGGCGTACAGAGCGGCTACGGAAGCGCCCTTGTCATCCGAGGTCCCGCGTCCGTACAGTCTGCCGTTTTCGATTTCTCCGCCGAGGGGGTCATGGGTCCATCCTTCGCCCAGAGGCACGCAGTCCACATGCCCGACCATGCCTATGAGCTTTTCACCCTGTCCGATCTGGGCATAGCCCGCATAGCCGTCCACATCCTTTGTCTCAAATCCCATTTCCCCGGAGATCTTAAGAGCTTCCTGCAGCGCATTGTAGGGCCCTGGTCCGAAAGGCTTGCCGGGCTCGGCAGCGCCCTGGGAGCTCTCTATCGCCACCAGCCTTCTGATGGCATTTACCGCGTCTTCAGTATAATCTTTTGCAGCTTTCGCTATATCGTATTCCATATCGTCCTCTTTCAATGATTCTTTATGCATTTTTATTATACAGCTTTTTGGCCGCTATGCAAAAATCCTATCTGAAGTTGTTGCACATAAGTGTTTCTGTCAATGCTGTTTCATATGAATCACCGGACTCCGCCTGAGTTATGAAACTAAAGCCTTTCACGGCAAACGCGTAGTCTGCATCGGCAGATATGTATTTTTTCCCGTTTTTTTTAATATTGTATTGACTTATCTTCCCCTGTAAGTTAATATTTTAACAATCTTTACAGAAAGGACGGCGGGAGCATGAACAAGCTTTTCAATTCATTACTTTCACTTATAACAGCGCTCTTCGCCATTATCATTCCCTCCCTCGGCCTTATTGGCTCGGGGCTTATTCTGATTAGCCTGATTATTATTAGAAGCACATCGGAACATCTTCAGAGGGAATCGCTTGAATCCAGTCTATAAAGATAACTGAACGGTATTAATTGAGCGGTTCCTGAAAGGGACCGCTTTTTAATTAATATAACAGCGAAAACAATTAATATTTAGGGGGAAAACAATCTATGAAAAAGCTCTTAGCTGCTGTTCTTGCCGCCATGATGCTCTTCTCCTTCGCCGCCTGCGGTGGCGGAGGCGGAGGTAAAGAGGAAGGGACTATAAAAGTCGGTATCCTCGGACCTCATACAGGCGATCTTGCCGTTTACGGACTGGCTGTCCGCTACGGCGCTGAAATGTATTTCAACAAAGTAAATGAAGCCGGAGGAGTTAACGGCAAAAAGGTCGAAGTAGTGGTCTATGACGACCAGGGCGACTCCACGATGGCAGTCACAGGCTTCACCAGCCTGGTGGATTCAGGCATCGTTGCTCTGGTAGGTGAAGTGACCACCGGCAACTGCCGCGCCGTTGTCGATGAAGCTTTCCCGATCAACATGCCGATGGTAACAGCTTCTGCTACCGCTACCTCCATCACCTATGATGAAGATACAAAGACCGTATTCACCAACGTGTTCCGCACATGCTTCATCGATGCTTACCAGGGATCCAAGATGGCAGACTTTGCCTTCAATGAGCTCGGCGCCAAGACCGCTGCGGTCCTCTATCTCTCAGGCGATGACTATACCCAGGGCCTGGCCCAGGCATTCGTCGATAAGTGCGTAGAGAACGGTATGAGCGTTGTCGCACAGGAAGCTTTCTCTTCCGGAGATGTGGACTTCAACGCACAGCTGACAAAGATCATGAAGGCTGCTCCCGATGTAGTGTTCCTGCCCAACTACTACGAGGATGACGGCATGATCGTTACTCAGGCCAGAAAGCTCGGCCTCACCTGCACTCTGCTCGGAGGAGACGGATGGGCCGGTATCGAAAAGTACGCTTCAGCGGCAGATCTGGAAGGCTGCTTCTATTCTTCGGCCTATGCTGCCGGATCCACTCCCGAACTGAAGGCTTTCGAAGAAGAATTCAAAGCTACATACAGCGAGGATTACCTGAACTCCTTTGCGGCTACCGCCTATGATGCAGCCATGGTCGTGGTTGCCGGTCTTGAGGCAGCTGAAAAATCCGGTGCCGAAGTCGGCAGCGATGATTACAAGAAGGCTGTTATCGATGGCATCCGCACAGGCAGCGCAGGGGTCAAGGGACTTACCAGCCCCAGCGGCTACTCCTTCGATGAGTTCAACAACCCGGAAAAGGATGTCGTCATCATCACCCTGAAGGACGGCGTTCCGACATATCACATGAACTACTAATCACAGACAATCAAGACAGTACTTGATTCTAAAGGGATCGTGCAAAGCGGCTTTAAGCCGCTTTGCACCTTTTGTGTATAAAAACCGCAAAGGAATAATATCCGGCATGTCCACATTTTCTCTTATAATAAAACAGATCATCAACGGATTGCAGCTGGGCAGCATTTTCGCTCTCGTGGCTGTCGGCTACAGTATGGTCTATGGAATAATCCGCCTGCTTAATTTCGCCCATTGCGACATTATTATGGTGGGAGCGTATATCGCATGGTTCTTCATGACGAACTTCGCGAATATGCCTATCATAGCCGTAGTAGCTTCTATCCTCGGATGCACGCTTCTGGGTGTCACCATAGAAAAAGTTGCATATAAGCCGCTCCGTTCTTCACCGAGGATATCCCTTCTCATTACCGCCATCGGCATAAGCTACCTGCTGGAAAATACAGCGCAGCTCGTGCTTGGCGCAGCGGCGAAGAAAGTGCCCGGATTCTTTACCGCCGAGACCATACGCATCGGTCAGGTCACAGTATCAACAGCTTCTCTCGTAACAATAGCCGTGCTGGCCGTTTCGATGGTCCTTTTAACTCTTCTGGTCCAGAAAACAAAACTCGGAAGGGCGATGCGCGCCGTGTCCGAGGACGCCGAAACAGCTCAGTTGATGGGAACCAACATCAACGGGACGATCTCGTTCACCTTCGCTGTCGGATCCGCTTTGGCCGGAATCGGCAGCGTGCTGTACTGCTGCGCATATCCGCAGGTCTCGCCGACGATGGGCTCAATGCTCGGATTGAAAGCATTCGTAGCCGCGGTGCTCGGAGGCATCGGATCCATTCCCGGGGCAATGATCGGCGGATTTATGATCGGATTGACTGAGGTATTCGTATCCGCCATCGGCCTTTCCACATGGAAAGACGCGGTGGTGTTTCTTATACTCATTATCATATTACTGGTCAAGCCCTCCGGAATACTGGGCAAGACCGTGAGCGAGAAGGTGTAAGGCATGAAGAAAAAATTCAATCTTCCCGTACGCCAGCTTGCAACTGTCGGAGCATTCGCGCTCTTCCTTCTTCTGGGTAATTTCCTGATGGCAAAGAAAATCATCGGGCTGTACTATACAAAGGTGCTGATGGTGGCTGCGATAAACATGATCCTGGCAGTTTCCCTGAACATAGCTACAGGCTTTCTCGGCCAGCTACCTCTCGGCAGTGCAGGCTTCATGGCTGTAGGAGCCTATACCAGCGCGATTATTATGCGCAAGGTCACCTTCGTGAGCCCCGCACTGGCTTTTCCCGTATGCATCATCATCGGCGGTCTGGCTGCGGCCCTGTGCGGGTTCATCATCGGTCTGCCCGCACTGCGCCTAAAAGGCGATTACATAGCTATCATCACACTCGGTTTCGCCGAGATCATCAGGATAGTGATACTTAATATAGACAGCGCTCTCGGGATCACTCTTACCTACGGTGCGAGCAACCTGAAGAATATCCCGAAAACCACCACTTTCACGAACGCTTTCATATGGGTATTCATCGTCTGTTACCTGGTCAGCGCGCTCATGAAGTCCCGCCACGGACGGGCGATCCTTTCGATCAGAGACAACGAGATTGCCGCGGAGTCCTGCGGCATCAACCTGACATATTACAAAACGATGGCTTTTATCGTGTACGCATTCTTCACCGGCATCGGAGGCGCCCTTTACGCAGGTTACTTAGGGATACTCAACCCCTCAGGTTTTTCCTTCGCCAAGTCTATAGACATACTGGTCATGGTGGTTCTTGGCGGAATGGGTTCCATGACAGGCTCAGTGATCTCCGCAGCGGTGCTCACAATTGTGCCGGAGATACTGCATGCCTTTTCCGACTACCGCATGATCGTTTATTCCCTGCTTCTGATCGTCGTCATGATCTTCAGACCCGCGGGGCTGATGGGCAATAAGGAATTCAGCATGGATATGCTGACAGGCCTGTTTAAGAAAAAAGCGAAGGGAGAGCGGAGTAAGAAATGAGCAGACTCGTTCCTACGCCGTCTACCGGCGTCATACCCGAGAGGGATCTCGGCAAGACCCCCGTTCTGGAGGTCGTCCGCCTCGGGATCGATTTCGGCGGTCTCACTGCCGTCGACGATTTCACGATCACTGTCGGTCCTACGGAGATATGCGGACTTATCGGTCCCAACGGAGCCGGAAAAACGACAGTATTCAACCTTCTGACGAACGTCTATCAGCCGACCAGGGGCACTATCCTGCTCAACGGAGTTCCCACACAGGGAAAGAGCGTCCATGAAGTAAACAAAATGGGCATCGCCCGTACATTCCAGAACGTTCGCCTTTTCAAGGAGATGAGCGTAGAGGATAACGTATTGATCGGACTTCATAATTCGATGAATTACAATATCTTCGAATCGTTCTGCAAGATGCCGCGCTATATCAGGGAAGAAAAAAGGAGCCACGAAAAAGCCATGGAACTGCTTTCCATCTTCAATATGGAACACCTCGCGGAAGACAGGGCAGGCAGTCTCCCTTACGGCGTGCAGAGAAGACTGGAGATATTGAGGGCATTGGCTACCGACCCTTCCATCATCCTTCTGGATGAGCCAGCCGCAGGGATGAACCCCAACGAAACGGAAGCTCTCATGCAGAATATACAAAAGATACGGGACACCTTCAGGATCGCCGTTATGCTTATCGAGCATGATATGAACCTTGTCATGGGTATCTGCGAAGGCATCGCCGTGCTCAACTACGGACGTATTATCGCCAAGGGCACGCCTGACGAGATAAAATCCAATCCTCAGGTCATCGAAGCCTATCTGGGAAACAGGAGGAACGAAGGTGCTTAAAGTCGAGAATATCAACGTCTATTACGACAATATCCACGCGATTAAAAATCTGTCCTTCGAGGTCAATGACGGGGAGATCGTCACTTTGATCGGAGCGAACGGAGCCGGCAAATCCACGACCCTCAAGACAATCTCCGGGATACTTCGTCCGAAGACGGGAACTATCGTTTTCGAGAACGAGGAAATACAGACCATGGCTCCTCACAAGATCGTCTCCAAGGGACTCGTGCAGGTTCCGGAAGGACGGAGAATGTTCCAGAATCTGACTGTGGAAGAGAACCTGGAGATGGGAGCGTATACGCTGACTAAAGGCGAAATACCCGATATGATCGAGGATATCTTTACACGTTTTCCGCGTTTAAAGGAACGCCGCAAACAGGTAGCAGGCACCCTTTCAGGAGGAGAGCAGCAGATGCTGGCAATGGGGCGCGGTCTTATGAGCCGTCCTAAGTTGCTGATGCTGGATGAACCATCCATGGGTCTGGCGCCTCTTCTCGTCGATCAGGTATTCGATATCATCACTGAGATGCATGCGGCAGGAGTCACGATCTTATTGGTCGAGCAGAATGCTAGAATGGCTCTTCAGGTTGCTGACCGGGGATATGTCCTGGAGACTGGAAAGATTGCTCTTTATGGCACAGGGAAGGAATTGAGTGAGAGCGAACAAGTCAAAAAAGCCTACTTGGGCGGCTGACGGGATAAAAAGACCTTATACCACTATCGTTGCCGTCAGAGCTAATCTTCTCA
>JAIKVR010000083.1 GCA_024685545.1 Eubacteriales bacterium
ATCCGGTGATTACAGTGATGCGTATAAGATTGACAGATATGACGAAAGATCATATAATCGATACGGTTGGGCGTATGTTAATAACATTATCCCGAAAGGACGTGCCGTTGCTGTATTTCTGGATAAGATAGGGCAGTTGCAGCGCGGCACATGGTTCCCAAAAGCTCAAAATGGAGATTATATCATTCCGACCGGGGCACGAGACGGGATCAATAATATCTTTGTTTTTACAGACGGCGATTATATCAACCCAACGATAGACACTGTTATAGAAGTTAAATATGGCAATGAATCCGATCTTGATTATATTTGGAGGGTACTGAGCGATGGAGAATCACGAGAAACTCTTACGGCTTATGAGGCGGTTGGATTTATCAAATCGTACCAACTTACCGATGTTAAATCATATCGCGAAGTCGTACAAGGACAATCTATCAGAAGGAGTAGGGAAAATGTTCGAACTGCTGAAGGATTGCAAGAACGAACAGGAAGTGGAGGAAAAGCTGAGACAGGAAGGGATAATGGAGTAGCAGGCGGTGAGCCTGCTTTTTCAGTTGCAGAAGGATCCGAGAACTCAGTAGACCCTGAAAACAAACACTCCAACTCTTTCGGAAAATCCCTTTCCGAATATACCAGCGAAGTCAATACCAGGACCGCCGGTGCTTCCGGCACTACTGCCAGCAGCATGAGAAACGGGCAGAAGGAATGGGCCTCTGACAATCTTACCCGAGAGGTAATTTCCAGAGCATCCGGGACGACGCCCAACGGCATAAAGACCGATCAGAGCGTACTTCCCAAGATCGACTATAACAGAGCTCTTGCTGAGGGCACGCAGCGTCCGTACGTGAACAAGAACGCATACACACTAACCAAGAAGGCGAGGGTGGCTCTCGTCGATAAGGACGCATCCCTTGTACGATTACAGGCAGAAACATTCGGACAGCCTCATCTACGAAAAGAAAACGCTGATCAATTCGAAGGCGACCATAACAGCGGCAGCCGTAGGCGCGCAGACAGGCAACAGAACGACCGGCATGCAGCTCAACGCCCAGATGGAGCCTGTAGGCGAGTCCCTTGCGACTATTATCAGTGACATCAAAAAGGACAGCTCACTGAACGGCAGGGGCATGGATCTGATGCAGGATTATCTGTACAACAAGCTCAACATCGAGAGAGCCGCGACGGAGAAGACCTTTAACTGACATAGATATTAGCAAATGGACACTCAGAGAACAACTTCAAGCTGTAAAACATCATATTTTCCCAATAAACAAAGGAGACGTGATATTCGGCAAAACGCCTAAATTCTTTGTGGAAAACGGATTATTTCCTGATGCGGATTTGGTTATGAGTGTAAACAAGGTAGAAAACGCTCTTCTTTCTGCGGGTAATAATGAAGGCCGTTATCACGGAATAGGTGTTGATTTGCTGTGCCAACTTCCAAAAGCAATGAATACTCCAATAAAAGTAATAAAGGAAGATGGAAAAAGATACGGTGTTGTTGTTCGGCTCGGGCATGGAAAAAACAATACTCATTACGCTGTAGTAGAAATCGATAATTACCGTAGAGTTAATCAAAGAAGAAGACGTGTTAATCTTATTGTAACAGCATTTGGTACGAATGAGAGCTACGTAGAAAATCAGATAGCAAAAGGAGATCTGATATACGATGAAAAGGAAGGATTTATCTCGCAATCTATGGTCAAGCGGCAATTGCTTGACGATTTTAACGAAACAAATCCTTCTATTAGAGATTATAGCACATTAGATGATGACTATAATCTATCATACGTCAGCATATTAGGGAGAAAACATCGTCTCTCATCAAAGACTATATGGAAAAACAAGAATAGTGTGCAAAATACGCAGGTTGGGATTAACCAACTTCCACTCATTCTTCATGAGCAAGCCGCGCGCACACTATCCGATAATGATTATACTCCTATGGAAGGAGAAGTCAAGGATTTTAATAATTCTCAAACAGATTCAAACGACAATGGCGGCAGAGATCAAGGGAACAGCGGTGGGAATACTCCTCCTCCGAGCGGTGCAGCTCCTGCAGGCGGATCGCCTGCTGCTCCTCCGTCAAACAGTGCTTCCGGCACCACTGCCAGCAGCATGAGGACAGGTCAGAAGGAATGGGCTTCTGACAATCTTACCCGAGAGGTAATTTCCAGGGCATCCGGAACGACTCCCAACGGTATAAAGACCGATCAGAGCGTGCTTCCCAAGATCGACTATAACAGAGCCCTTGCTGAGGGCACGCAGCGTCCGTACGTGAACAAGAACGCATACACGCTGACCCAGAAGGCGAGGGTGGCTCTCGTCGATAAGGACGCTTCCCTGTACGATTACAGGCAGAAACATCAGGACAGCCTCATATACGAGAAGAAGACGCTGCAGTCTGAGCTGATGCACCTGAAGGATGAACGCACGCTCACGGAAAAGGACGTCAAAAAATGGCTTAAATCGCACGGGGAAGTTGACAGGAATGATCTGTCATTCCATGCGAAAATCATCAACATTTTGTGAGTGCGGTCTATGTATGGGATGACAGGGTCGTGGCCCTGTATAACGTATTCAGTGACGGTGCTGCAGTCACCGGTATAACCATAGGCGCGGATATCGTGGATGAAGAGTTCGGTGCTCATCTCGAGGATACGAAGGTTCGGCAAATACAACAATGCCATGTCGTTTTTTGCCGAACTATTGTATGTTCCGGAACCGCTTTTGTACCTGTAAATCCACGCATTTTTTAGCCTGATCTCAGAATGTGCTGCTGTTGACCGCAGGGCCGTCCGTACGAATCGGACAGGCGGATACATGACCGCACATGAAATCCAATGGAAGAAATGTGCGGTCTTTCTTTTTGCCCGCTTTTCCATTATTATTAGCTTATCGGCGATGAAAATACGACAGGAAAACTAAAGATATGGGTTTTGAATATATTGATTACGATAACTGCATTGTGAATCTGGCCTGCTCCATAATGAGGTACTGCGGCATCGAATACACGCATAAGACACTGCCTGAAGTGGATAAAGTCATAGATGAAGGGAATTACGGGAGTGTCGCCCTGCTACTGTTCGACGGCATGGGATACGATCTGATGAAGGAACTTCTGCCTGAAGATGCCTTCCTTATAAGGAATCTGAGGCCTCCTATATATTCTGTCTTTCCCACGACGACGGCCACCGCGACCACATCGCTGCAGACGGGACTCTACCCCGCGGAGCACAGATGGCTCGGGTGGAACCTGTGGTTCGATGAGATAGGGAAGACGGTGACCGTCCTTCTCAACAAGGAGAAGGACACGGACAAAGACGCGGCGGAATTCCATGTCGCAGAGACGTTCATTCCCGCCGAGAGCCTCTTCAACAGGTGCCCTTCCGGAGTAACGGGGATAACCATATCGCCCTTTCATTCCGGTGCGATAAGGTATCCGGACGGCGATCTCGCGGCGTATTTCGACACCGTGGAGAGGATATGCGAAAAGCCCGGTAAAAAGGCCGTTTACGCCTATTGTACGGAGCCTGACGGGACGATGCACCTCACCGGGGCAAAATCGGGGGAGACGGCAGGATTCTTCAGGATGATCAATGACGGAGTCGAGAAGCTCACGAAGAAGTTCCCGGACACGCTGTTCATAGTTACCGCGGATCACGGTCACCGAGACGTCAGATACGTTATCCTCGAAGAGGAGCATCCTCAGATATGCAGCTTGCTCAGAAGGGATATATCCATTGAGGGTAGGGCCTGCACCTTCTGGATAAGGGACGGATGTCTGGAGGAATTCGACAGACTGTTTGAAGAATCGTTCGGAGATGACTTTATTCTCATGAGTCACGCGGACGTCGTTGAGAACAGGATCTTCGGGCCATCGGAAAATAAAGACTATGAACGGTTCGTAGGTGACAGGCTGGCCATAGGATTCGGTGACAGATATCTGGTCCTGAGGAAAGGAACGAATGAATCCGTGTCGCAACATTCGGGGATAACCAGGGCCGAGACGCTCGTTCCGCTCATATTGCTGGGACGGCGTTAAGCATTCGTTTCCGTTCCGGTCCGGAAGGGTACATGGATGGCGATCACATACCCGTGAAACGAAACGCAGCGATTGCCGAAATCCCTATCCTGAATAAGTCGATCGAGCAGTTCGGAAGCGATTTTAAGATTCAAGGTGAAACGGATACTTTGAGGTGATCCCATGAAGCGATTTGAGAGCGACCATTATATTTTTCATTACGGGGAAGAAACGAAAGCAGAGCGGGATATACAGTCCATTGCAGACTGTCAGGAAAACTGCTTTCGATTCATCTGCGATGTTTTAGGCATCACGCCGGAGTTCAGGATCGAATACTATCTTTGTGATTCTGCGGAAGAAGTGGGACGCATATACGGAGACAACGATCCCTGCAACGGATTTGCGTCTCCGCCAGATACGGTCTATGCCGTGTACAATGAACATATTCA
The DNA here is from genome assembly GCA_024685545.1 of Eubacteriales bacterium. Lineage (GTDB taxonomy): Bacteria > Bacillota > Clostridia > Eubacteriales > Anaerofustaceae > JAAYHF01. The sequence goes on from JAIKVR010000083.1 coordinate 4,474, forward strand.
GTGCATCGGATTTCATGAAGATGCTCATCTGATCAGCTACATTATCAACCGCCCTGATTGCCCTGCTGTTCGGGAAGGACTTGCGATGTATTTCGACAGGAAGTGGTGGGGGATCCCGAATATGGATTGGGCCGGGTATTATCTGAAAACTGATCGATTCATTCCGGTGGACCGGCTGCTTGATAAGGAGTCCTTTTTCTCACAGGAATGCTCGGTCACGTATCCGATAATGGGACCCGTCACAGACGACATTGGAAAAATGGCAGAAATTCGGGTTTGCTATGTTGGATTTGGCCAAAAGGATGGGATGGGATTAGTACATAACGACGGAAAACGCCCGTTCTACCATGCATATCCGAGAGGGATCAAAAAAGTTGCACAAAGGGCCTAGGGCATTGGAATGACTGGGTTTCTGATGAAAAACCTCCTCTCAATGTTTTCAGCAGCGGCAGAAAGAGCGTCGAAAACACTGTGCAGTTTTACTAAAGAAATCCTTCGAAAAGCATGTCCATGCTCCTCGGGGGATCTTTGTCATTTGCCCCTATAAAGGTTATTCTGCGTCACCGAATAAGCTTAGTTGTTGTACGCTTTCCGGCGATTCCTTTACCGTGAATGCATGAATATTGCCGTCCCAGTCATCATCGACGGGGATGGCGCCTTTTTCGATCAGCGCTTTGTTGCCGGGATATG
>JAIKVR010000017.1 GCA_024685545.1 Eubacteriales bacterium
CAGAGGAGCTGCAGCGCATATCGTTATATAGGAAGCCACGGCCGTTTTGGGGATAGTGACCATTTCGGACGCAGCCTCAGCGCCCGAGACGAAAGAGTTCAGCACGGACAGCGCGTTATTTGCAAAGTGCAGGAACATAGGTAGGAGAAGATTGTCGGTCTTGACCGCTATGAAGGTGAGGATCATCCCAAGGATGGCTGTCGGCACGAACCTGATGGGGTTCATATGGAAGATACCGAACAGTATCCCGACGATGAGGCTTATCAGATAGACGTTTTTCATCCATCTGGAAAAATATCTCAAAGCTCCCCTGAACAGGGATTCCTCGCAGATGGCTGGGGTCAGGGCAATGACCGCCAGGGATAGGAGCAGAGAATCGCTGTCGATGACATGCGAAAGGCTCTCCTGGACTCTGAGGAATTCTTCAGGAAAGAAGTAATAGACGATGATTGTGGCGCTTATCATCAGTATATATCCGCCTGCAAAGGTCAGCAAACTGCCGAAAACGGAGCGCAGCGTTATCCTGCCGAAGGGAAAAGCTCCCTTCAGCGAGCCGTTGAATACTATGACCGACAGCACCGCCACGATGAGCAACAGTACTTCGGAAGCCACAAGGCCCAGTGTTCCCCAGTTGCGCTGCATGTAGTAGCCGGGCAGAAGAAGTGCGGCCATGGAGACTGCAGCTGTTACGGGAAGGGCCAGTTTTTCGAGGATGGCGTTTTTCTTCATCTCGATACCTCGGTGACATTATACATTTTGAGTGAGCGTTTTGCAATAACACCCGTTATCGATTATTTGCCCACGGAGGGATGCCTCTTGAGATGATGACGGCGAGGGGAGGTGTGATATAATAGATTTATCGGCACAGTAGTGTTTGTGCACGCTCACTGACAGTCTCATATGCCCGCAGGGATATGCGGCAGAAGGCTGAGGAAGTGAAGAAAGGGCAGACAGGCGATGGATTACAAGGCTCTGCAGGTTCAGCTGAATAACGGCGTGGTCACCGGGGCGTACCTGTTCGTCTATTCCGACGGCTATATAGCCTCCGGATACGTCAGGCTGATCAGGGACATGGTCACCAGGGGTGAATTTGCCTCGATGAACCGCAGGGTCTTTGAGGACAAGAAGGTGGATGCCGACGCATTGCGGGAAGCTCTGTACGCTATGCCCGTGATGGGCAGCGCTAGGTTCGTGCTGGTGCGCTGCGACTCCCTTAGCGCTCTTTCCGGTAATCCCGGAGTGGGCGAGGTGATCTCCGATTATATCACCTCGCTGGCCGGGACTCAGGCAAACTGCGTGCTGATCGTGCTCACCCCGAAGGCAGACAAAAGGCTCTCGCTCTATAAAGCCTTTGCCTCTAGCGCGAAAGTGGTCGAATTTCCTAAGCTGGCAGACAGGGAGCTTACCGCATGGGTGAACAACCGTGTCGCAAAGGAAAAGTCCAAGATCACTCCCAAAGCCGTGAGCCTGCTGCTCAGCTACTGTGACTATAACGGACGGGACAGTCAGATAGATCTGGGCTATGTAAAAAACGAGATAGACAAGCTGGTCAGCTTCGCGGGAACAAAAACTATAGACGAGGAAATGATCGCTTCCGTCTGCAGCGAAAACGTCTCCTCGGATATCTTCAAATATACCGACAGCCTCCTTTCCGGCGATTTCAGGGAGGCCTGCAGGGCTATGTGGAGACTCAGCTTCAATAAGGTGCCCATGCAGCTGATCATCTACAATACAGCTAGGGTGATGCAGAACAACGCTCTGTGGAGGAACGCTGCCGATAGGGGGGAAAGCGAGGCAAAGATAGCGTCCAGATACGGAGCTAATCCTTATGTGGTAAAAAAGACGCTCGAAAAAAGCAGGATGAGCGCATCGGATTCACTCAAAGCGATAAGCGAGATAGCTGGGATAGATATGCAGCTTAAAACAAGCGCCGTAAAGGATCAGGACGCGTTCATGATCATGACGAAGAAACTGTGTTCACTGGCAGGCAGATGACTGTCCATCCGCAAAGGCGTAAACGGCAGTTTATTAAGGCTTCGTTATATACAGTAAATAAAAAAACCGGCGTATCCACGCCGGTTTTTGCTGATCAGACAGATCAGTTTTACTCTTTAACTCTTTCCATGTATTCGCCCGTACGGGTGTCGATGCGGATATATTCGCCCTCGTTTACGAAAAGAGGAACGTTGACCTTAGCTCCGGTCTCCAGAGTAGCGGGCTTGTTGGCGCCTGTCGCTGTATCTCCCTTTACGCCGGGCTCGCACTCGGTGATGAGCAGAGTTACGAAGTTGGGCGGAACTACGCTGAAAGCCTTTTCCTCATAGAACCTTATAGTAGCCGTCATGTTTTCCTTGATATATTGCATGGCATCGCTGACGAGATCTTCTCCCAAGGGGATCTGCTCATAGGTCTCGGGGTCCATGAAGTAATAGAGCGTTCCGTCGTTGTAGAGGTACTCCATCTCCTTGGTCGTGATGACGGCATTCTCAAATTTTTCTTCCGGGTTGAAAGTGCGCTCTGTGGTGGATCCCGTCATGATGTTCTTTATCTTGGCTCTGACAAAGGCGCTGCCCTTGCCCGGTTTAACGTGCTGGAAATCCACTATCGTATAAACGGCGCCGTCCATGACGAATGTTACGCCTTTTTTGAAATCACCTGCTGATACCATATTATTCTCCTTCTCTGAAAATACAATTACCTGATAAGTATATCATATTATCTGTAGCTTTGTATATCTGTTTTAGCGGTATGCTTTGATTTTATGAATTTTCTCAGTCTTCGCATCCTTTAGCGAGGGGATGTTTTCCTGCAAGGCTTTCAGAAACGTCAGGGGATTGAGCAGAGATTCGTTGGACATATTCAGAAAGCTCCTGATGATCAGCGATCCCTCTGACTCCCGTGCGTCGAATTCGCAGGTCAGAGGCCTTATGTCGACGACGGCGTTCTTGTTGGTCTTTGTCCTTTTGGTCGTCGTCAGGGGCCTGTCGTCATCTTCGTAGTATTCTTTTGTCTCAAGGGCTGCTCCGGTCGGGTCATCCACTTTGAGCGTGAATTCGTAATCGGCCCATTTGAAGGTCTTGGAAAGGGGCTTTTCCGTCGGCAGAAGCTTCGTGACCCCGTTGAGGACCAGTCCCTTGGGCATCTGGGGCCTCAGCCTGTCGTAGATCTCCTTTGCGCTCTCGTCTCCGGCAAGATCCAGATCGATGTATTCGTCGTCGCTGGAAACGAATAACGGCAGTGGAGGAGAATAGCTCATCTTTTCATGAGGGTTGAAGCCCATCGTGTATTCCAGAGGCAGATCGGCCCTGTGGAAAGCCCTCTGGAAAGCCCTCTGGATATCCAGATGGGATATGTATATCGCCGAGGCGATCTTTCGGTAATTAATCCTGTATCTCAAATCGGCACTTCCCGTCCTTTTCGCTTATTCCGCAGGCTGAACATTTTTCAAAGCAGTTCGGAGTGGTCTCCGCCCTTTCCGCTTTCTCAGCCTCTTTTACGAGAAAAGCTTTGCTCACGCCTATATCGATGATATCCCACGGCAGACTTTCGTCGTATCCGAATCTTCTTTCGGCAAATTCACTGATCGTAAGGCCACAGTCCTTAAAGGCTTCCTCCCATTTGCCGGCGTCAAAATGATCCGTCCATGAATCGAATATGCAGCCTTTATTATATGCGCTTACGATAACGTCGTTCAGCCTTTCGTCGCCTCTGGCGAATGCCCCCTCGATGATCGACAGGTCCGGCTCGTGATAGCTCAGCTTGATCTTTTTGGGCACACCGTCCAGAAGCAGCCTGATCTTGCGCTTGAATTCTTCGGCAGAGTCCTGCGGGAAGAATTCGAAGGGCGTGTGCGGCTTAGGCACGAAGCAGGCTACACTGGCGCTGAGCATGAGCGGCTTTCCCTTCTGTGCTGCCGTGCTGTAGGAATAGTATATCTTCTTTAAGAGCCGGCAGATATCCAGCACATCCTCGTCCGTTTCATAGGGCAGGCCAATCATGAAATAGAGCTTTATCTTATTGTACCCGGAGGCGAACGCTTCCGAGAGAGTCGCCATTATCTCGTCTTCCGTGATGTTCTTGTTTATAACGTCCCGCATGCGCTGGCTCCCGGCTTCGGGGGCAAAGGTCAGTGCGATGGTCCTCGTCGTCTGAAGCTTCTTCGCCAGTTTCATCGAAAATGCGTCTATCCTCAGTGACGGCAGATTGACGGTCGTTTTCTCAGAGGCGAATCTGTCGTAGAGGTCGTTCACCAGCTTCTCGCAGCCCATGTAGTCCGTCGTGGAAAGAGATGAGAGGGATATCTCGTTGTAGCCAGTGGAGGCGATCAGCTTTTCCGCCTGGTCGTAAAGGGTAGAGACGTTCTTCTGGCGTACCGGGCGGTAGATCATCCCCGCCTGACAGAAACGGCAGCCTCTGGGACAGCCCCTCATCACTTCGACCGCAGCCCTGTCAAAGATGGCTTCCGTAAACGGCACTATGAACTTGTCCGGGAAGAAGGCTTTGTCCATGTCCTTTACGTAAAGACGCCTGATCCTCGCGTCTTTCCCGTGGACAGAGGGAACATACACTCCTTCCACCTGCGCTGCGGCCTTCAGGAAAGCTTCCCTGTTCCTGTCGGTGTCGTACAGATCCATCAGCTCAGGCAGAACCTCCTCCGCTTCACCGATGACGAACATGTCGAAGATCTTGTTGTACGGGATGGGGTTGACGGTCACCGAGCCGCCCGCCATTATTATCGGGTCATCTGTGCCCCTGTCCTCCCTCCAGAAGGGTATATCCGATAGGGAGAGCATATGGAGCACGGTCGTCATGCACATCTCATACTGGAGAGAAAACCCGATGAAATCGAAATCCCTGAGGCTTCTGTATGTCTCCAGTGAGAACAGAGGCATATCGTGCTTTCTGAGTTCCTCGGCCATATCATCCTGCGGGGCAAAAGCCCTTTCGCAGTTGACATTGGGCATGCCGTTGAGCAGATGATAGAGTATCTTCATGCCGAGGTGCGACATGCCGACCTCATAAGTGTCGGGGAAGGCGAGAGCGTAATTGATGACGTCCCCTTCCTTCATTGTCTCCTCGTTGAATTCACCTCCGGTGTACCGGGAAGGCTTCATGACATTTTTGAGTATATCTTTTATTCTGTTTGTATCGCCCATTATCTTATCCCGGGAATTATCCCAAAGTATTCTATCATATACACCGTTATTTCATGAGTCATTCAACTGACAGAAGAAAAAAAGATAACAGGGAGAAACCGACGGAAACGGAAAAGGCATGACCCGATGGTCATGCCGTACCTATTATTAAATGTATAATACAGTCCTGTGTCTATGCCCCATACGGGATATAATCTGTTATTCAGTCCTTCTTACGGGAACAGTCTGTCCACTCCTCTGTGAACGAAGGCGACTTCTCTGATGTTGTCGATACCTAAGAGGTTCATCATGAAGCGCGCAGCTCCGAATCCGAAACCTCCGTGAGGAGGACATCCGTACCTGAAGTAATCGAGGTAGCTCTGGAGCGACTCGGGCGAAATGCCTTTTTCGATCGCCTGCTCACGAAGCTTGTCGTATCTGTGCTCCCTCTGGGATCCGGTGGTCACTTCAATGCCGTCCCAGATGAGGTCGAAGCTCTTGGTCTTTGTCGGGTCGTCTTCCCTGCGCATCTGATAGAAAGCGCGCACGGCTGCGGGATACTCTGTAACGAAAATGAATTCGTGTCCGAAATTCTCCCTGGCATATCTGCCCATCAGCCTCTCGGCTTCGGGATCCAGGTCTCCCTTGGTCTCGGGCGGAACTGTGTATCCGTAATCGGCTATGATCTTCTTTGCCTGTTCGACGGTGACTCTCGGGAAGGGCACTTCAGGTACCACCAGTTCCTTTCCGAAAACTTCCTTTATCTCATCGCCGTAGCGTTCCTTGACCTTGGCTATCGTATAATTGAGCCATCTCTCCTCGAAGGCCATGATGTCCTCGTGGCTATTGATCCAAGCCATCTCCATATCCAGGCTGATGAATTCCGCCGCGTGTCTGTTGGTGTTGGAGTTCTCCGCCCTGAATGCCGGTCCGACCTCGAAGACTCTCTCGAAGCCTGCGGCTATGGCCATCTGCTTGTAGAACTGCGGGCTCTGGGCCAGATAGGCATCCTTGTCGTAATACTGGATCCTGAAGACTTCGGCTCCGCCCTCCGTGGCAGCACCGACGATCTTCGGTGAATGGATCTCAATGAAGTTGTTGGCGATCCAGTATTCCCTCATCGCCATTTCGGCTGCGGTCTGCACCTTGAAGATGAGCCTGTGGTCGCGTCTTCTCAGGTCAAGATATCTCCAGTCCAGACGAAGGTCACGGTTGGTAGTGATATAATCCCCCATATCGATTGGCAGGGGGGAATCGCTCAGGCTCTCGATAACGATCTCGCTGGGCCATATCTCAACTCCTCCCAGCTTGACGAAATCGTCGACGTGGACCTTGCCCGTCACTCTTACAGCGCTTTCGGGAGTGACCGACGCGCATAATTCGTTCAGCTTTGCGTTCTCTTCGTTCTTCTGCAAGGAAAGCTGTATCTGCCCGCTCACATCCTCTACGATGACGAACTGCATCTTCTTTAAGTCCCTGACCTGCTTTACGAAACCGCCTATCTCTATGACTTCTCCGTCATGCTGTTTTGCTTCGGATATTCTTATCATCTTCTTCTCCTTTATGCCATGAAGCCCGTTGTTCTCGGGTAGGGGATAGTGTCCCTGATATTGCCGATGCCCGTGATGTACATGAGCATCCTGTCAAAGCCGAGGCCGAAGCCGGCATGGGGAACGCTGCCGTATTTGCGCAGATCTAGATAGTTCCTGTACGGAGCCAGATCCATGCCTCTTTCGGTCATTGCCGCCGTGAGCTTGTCGTAATCGTCCTCCCTTTGGCTTCCTCCGATTATCTCGCCGATCCCGGGGACCAGCAGGTCGCTTGCCGCCACGGTCTTTCCGTCCGGGTTCTGCTTCATGTAGAAGGCTTTGATATCCTTCGGATAGTTCGTGACGAAGGTCGGGCGCTTGAAGATCTCCTCGGTCAGGTATCTTTCATGTTCGGTCTGCAGGTCGATACCCCAGCTGACCGGGTATTCGAACTTCCTGTCGGCCTTGTCGAGCAGCCTTACAGCCTCACCGTATTCGCATACGGCATAGTCGCTGTTTGCCACGATAGTCAGCTTGTCGAGCAGTCCCTTTTCGTAGAAATCGCGGAAGAAGACCAGCTCGTCTCCGCACTTGTCCAGACAGTGCTTCGTAATATGCTTTATCATCCTCTGCGCCAGATCCAGAAGATCGTCCAGATCCGCGAAAGCGACCTCTGGTTCGATCATCCAGAACTCTGCAGCGTGCTTCGGCGTATAGGAGTTCTCAGCCCTGAAGGTGGGACCGAAGGTGTATATCTTGCCCAGTCCCATTGCCATCGTTTCGCCTTCCAACTGGCCCGAAACGGTCAGGTAGGCTTTTTTGCGGAAGAAATCGGTGGCGTCGAATTCCTCTTCGCTTTCGAAGGTCTCGCCGTACTTATGTGCGGTAACGTTGAACACTTCACCTGCGCCTTCGCAGTCGCTGCCCGTGATGATCGGAGTGTGGACATAGGTAAAGTTGTTCGCGCGGAAGAAATCATGTATTCCGAAAGCGAGCTCGCTCCTCAAACGGAACATGGCGTTGAAGGTATTCGTGCGGACCCTCAGATGAGGGATCGTACGCAGGAATTCAAGTGTCTGGGCCTTTTTCTGAAGGGGATAATCTGAAGGAGATTCCCCCAGCACCTCGATATTGCGTGCGGAGATCTCGAAAGGCTGCTTGTTGCCGGGAGTCAGCACCATATCGCCTTCGACCTTCAGCGAGGTCCCGATAGTCTGTCTGACGATATTGTCCGCATCGCTGAAAGTGTTTTTGTCCACAACGATCTGCACGTTGCTCAGTGCCGTCCCGTCGTTCAGTTCGATAAAGCATGTCTGCTTTGAATTGCGCATCGTCCTGACCCATCCGCAGACGGTCACGACGTTGTCTTTATACTTTTCATAATCGCGTTTCAAATCGCAAATATCGATGTGTTCCATATTCAAAAATCTCCTTTTGACGATTATATCATCATTGTACGGATAATCAAACAAAATAATGCTTTACTGTAGTTTTGACGGATATTTCGGATACCCGTACAGCGCCGACTGAATGACATCATCTCCCTGATATCCCATTGATCACGGTATCTGACTCTATGCTTCGGTGACCGTGTTTCCCCGGATCATGATTCCCTATACGATCTCATATTCATCGATCACCCAGTCGTATGCTTTGAGATCCAGTTCCCTGCCGCAATAGCTGCAGGTCTTGCCTTCCATCAGTGATATGCCTGCTCCGCAGCCCCGGCACTTCAGCGCAAAAGGACCGCAGACCGCCTGAGTTTTACACGCTGCATCCTTTATCAGCTTTATCTTCAGTCTTTCGCTGCGTTCTTTGATCCTGTCGTTCCTCAGCTCCAGAAGGCGAAGGTCGGCGGTCACATCCGCGCTCTGCAGCTTTTCGTCCGCGCGGTAGGATGTCATCGCGATATTGAGGATATCGACGTCCACTACGTTTTTGTATTTCTCTACCAGCCAGGACAGGTCCTTTTCCGAAAAGGCGTTGATCTCCTTCGGGAATTCCGCGTAGTGTATGGCGGAAAGCTTGTTCTGGATGCCTCCGAAGAAGCTCTGGAGCGAGAAGAGAGGATCTTTCCTGCGGACCTGGTCAGCCATCCTATGCTCCTGCTCTTCATACTTTCTGCGGCTGTAGATCATCTTACGGTCCATCGACCTTGACAGATCGCTGATGAGCAGCAGGACAGGCGTCAAAAGCGTCAGGAAAATCGACTTGAGGCTCCAGCCGAGAAGACCGAACAGACCGGAGGCAAAGATCGCCGTGACCAGTCTGAGGAAGATGTTCGTGTCAGGCATGTACACGAAAGCGCCGATCAGCCCGAAATAGATCAGAGGCAGCATCACAATCAGAGTCGTCCAGGGAAACATAAGTTCCCTCACGGCTTCTTTCTTGCTGACTCCGGTATGAAAATCGCGTCTTAATCCGAAACTGTCGACTCTGTTCTTCAGATCCTCGACAGTGAACTTCGTGCCGCAGTAATCACAGCCGTCAAGAAGGTTCTCTCTGGTAGTGGTATTCCCGCATGAGGGGCAGATGATCCTGCTGCCGCCTGTCTGATTCGCGGAAAGCAGAGTAAAGTGCGCCACTTCATTGTCTCTGATACGTTTGATAATCCTGCCGTCCTTCTTGATGATCCTTACGGCTGATATCTCCTCGTATATATCGCTTACCCGGTATCTCCCGTCAAAATATCTGTTTTCCCTTACGCAGTCGCGGGTATCTGAATAGGCTCTGCGTACGGAATCCATCTCCAGCGTAAGATGCTTTTTCATCAGACGCTTTTTCTGCAGCGCAGTACTGTGCCACATAAGCTGGGAGACATAATTCTGAAGATCGCTGTTCTCTTTTGTCCGCCCGCTTGACAGAAAATCGCTGTAGCTCCTGCGGAACTCGCTGAGCCTCCGCGTCAGTTCATTGGTGTCCTCCACCTTCGGATAATTCGGAAAAAACATGTCAAGGTCTGCCGGCCATTCTTTCCCGGTCCTGTCGTATTCCTTATAGAGCGCATAAAGTGCCCAGAAGGTAGCGATGCACATGGTGAGAAATCCCAGCGCGACCATGCCGTTAAGGTATACTGTCTTCGGCGCAAAATTGACGACGGTAATGAGCCCTGCCGCCCAGACAAGCCCCGGGGCTATAAAAGATCTTGTGTTGATCCTGTACTCACTCATTTCTTTCCTCTCAAGTGTATATATACTTCGATCCAGCGATTTTCAGACAAACTGGATTTTGCCGGTGTCTCGCATATCCTGTGTTCGTCATCTGCTTAATTGCGGCCTCGACCATGCTGAAAACTGGACTTTAATAGATCGAATCACGAATAGACTCCTCCAGGTTTCGCGGTGTATAACTAAATTCGGCTGTGGCTTTCTCATGGGAGAAACAGCCGTTATTGTGAAGTGTATAGATGGAATACGGAGTGAACAATGGAGCTTTCCGATTGAAAGTATAAGCAAAGAACTCTACAGCCGGAGCAATCGTTTTTGCTATTCCGTAGGGAATCTCAAGGCTTACGGTCTTTTTCCCGACAATTCTGCGAATGGTGTTCAACAGATCTGAAACGGTGATGTAATGACCGTTCAGAATATTGCACTCTCCCGATCGGCCTTTCTTTTCGCATGCAAGAATACCGCATGCGACATCTCTTGAGTCCACGAAATCATAGCCGCCTTTTATAGCGACGGGAATCGCGCCGTTTGCCATCGCATTGATCGTACGGATCATATGATTCCTTTTGTAAATGTCTCCGGGCCCGATGATCCCGGAGGGATGCACAATGCTGATATTCAGTCCATTTTCAGCATATTCCAACACTTTCTGCGCAGCAGCTGCTTTGGATTTTGCATACTGGCCTTGAACCAGCTCCGGAGAGAAACTCGATACCTCTGTTATTACACCTGATGCGGGGCTTTCCGGTATTGCGTGCACAGAACTGACATAAACCACGCGATCAACCTTTGACTTGAGAGCCTGACGCATAACGTTATCCGTACCGTTTACATTGACATTCCACACCTGAGGATCTGGTTTGGATGAAATTGTGATTACTGCAGCGCAGTGTATAAGGGTAACGTAATCATAATCATCCCGATCAAAGAAAGGGATCAGGGATTTCTCCTCGGTAATATCTCCGTCACAGATCTCTACTCCGGATGGAACACGGTCTATATGATCGGGCAGAACAAGAATACGCACATGTTCATTACGATCCAGGAGCTCGGAAACAAGTACCGTGCCAACATGACCCGTGGCTCCGGTTATCAGATACAGCTTCTTCATATCAAATCTTATTCCTTGTTAATTTGATGCCAGCTACAATAACAGCAACGATTTCTGTAACTGATGCAGCTACAGAACTGCAGTCTATGAGTTTATATAGTTTATATATTCGGACACTCCCCGAAGACATCGATGTATAGTTATATCTGCTTTTCAAAGACCAGATCCATTTTTTCTATATGACCGGTACTTCTTTGAGTTGTTGGCACGATACAGACAAACCGCCAGCCGTCCTGAGCGCGCTTATTGATCAGATCCATATAATTCTCGGTATCATATACATTGCCGGCGGATATATTGCCGGCGATGAGACTCCAACCGGAAAAGCTGGAAGAGATCGTTTCAGATTCATACTTATACATCTAGATTTACCTCCTTAATTTCAGGTTTATCGATGCCTCAGTCCTCATAATTCAGCTTTATTATACAATATTATTTACAGGTATGTAAGAGGCCGTTCAGAGGTTGGCTTACATGTGTGACCGTCGTATTTTTCATCGGTTCTCCGCTTTATATGCAGAAAGTCAAGGGACATGAAATCTATCTGTATATATTTCGCAATTGTATATGCAGATAATTTTGAGATGATACAGATAATCTCCTGCGGGAGGTTACCCCCGTAAGCCACTCATCTGACACAAGAAAGAAATCACAAGTATTTCAGAAAACTCCCCGGCTAAGTGATAGGGTATGATGAGAGTTATGTTCACTGGATATTCAGCCGGATCACGATCTTCGATGACAAGGTGATCTTTGCCATCAGGGACGGGTAAGACTCACGTTGAACACTCCGCCTCGGCAATTTAATATAAGTTTAATTTTTATCATTCTGTGGCTCTTTACTGTGTCATTTTCCCTTAATTATTAAGTAAAAATATATAGTTTCTCAAAACTTCAAAAGAGCCTGCGCAACCTGAAGTTGCGCAGTAGTTGCTAGACAACCCCACTTTATTGAGTACAATTATGACTGTACAAAAATAGAAACTACTATTTCTTCATTGAACAGGAAGATTTTAAGATGGAGATTGGAGATAAGATTAAGGCCCTGAGAAAAGAAAAAGGGATGACGCAGGATGCGATTGCAGAAGCACTGGATATTTCACGTCAGGCTGTTGCAAAATGGGAAAGCAATCAAAGTGCTCCGACTACAGCAAACATAATGAAACTGGCGGATCTGTTTCAAGTGCCATATGAGGAGCTGTTATCCCAAGAGGAAACGCCGAATACCGAAATCTGGAGGCATATTGTAAAAACAGCCGAGGATAACAGGAAGATAAAACGAAGGATCTCAAGGGCGGTTATGATTTCAGGCTTGAAAATCATTGCCTGTTATCTGGTTTTAATGCTGTTGTGTTGTTTTGCCTTTGATTTGTTCAGCGCACCAGACTATGTCTGGTCGTGGTCATTAAGCCATTATGTTATCCCGGCTGTGATGTGTTTCTCCCTCGCAGGCTGCTTGTTATATCTTGAGAAGCTGGGATATTACACTCTTGCGGGAACAGCATTGGGAATAATTCTCGGAAACATTGTGGGCTCGATCACCACAAAAGGCAGCATTCTGCATTTCAACAACGGCTGGATCGCGCTTCTGGGCAGTATTGGTGCGTTCTCTTTACTCGGATTAATTATTACTATTCTAAAGACAGGACAAGAAAGCGAGATTGATCCTATACCTCGCCTCGAAAAAATCAGAAGAATTGTTTTCTGTGTGCTGTCAGTTTGCCTGGTTCTCTTCATTATTCTGTGGATTGGAGCATCCGTCCGTCAGCTGACCTTTCAGGCGGGGGCATCAGCCGGCTATAAAGCTGGCTATGAACAGGGTTTATCTGATAGAAAGAACAGTTTGCCGGCAGACATCAGCTTGGATAGCACAACTATCCCCGGAAAATATCGGCTTGGATCTGCGTATAACGGATACATGATCTATTGGCAATCAGGCTATAAGGACGGATACGAAGGGAGGTGATACCGTTCTTCATCTAAAACTATTTGTTCCAATCGGTGTATTACTGTTATTTCAAGAGAAAGGAGAATCTCTATGAGATAGCTTTTACAGTTTAAAACAAATTAGTAGTTATTGTTCATTTTGACTATCTTAGAAAGGAAATGAGTATATGAGATGAAAAGAAGTCTCACCAAAACATTCAGTGTGATTCTTGCTATAGTATTGACAATTATGTCTCTCAACTCAGAAGCTTTCGCGGCATCGCATAGCTGTTCTGAGTCAGCCGTTGTGGATACATCTGCTGATATTATTACAACGGATGCATTTCGAGACGTATTTTACCCTGAAAAGAAAGATTCAGAGGAAGTGAAAATCGATAAGATTACGTATTCCTATGAGATAGCACCTCGGAAAGATGCTTCTCTAGCAGACGTCATATTAATCTTTTCAATTACACTTGGTTCACAAGAGTATCAGTTTGCCACATACGGCATTGTTGACGCATATCAATTGTCTTCTGGAGAAACACTTTGGGAAGGCCCTTTGTCAGGGCACATAGAGATTAATAAAACTACTTACAAGGTATTAGCTGGTTTTTCAAAAATAGACAACAATCCAGAAATCCAAGTAAGCGTATCTATTCAGGCGGAAAACAAAATAGATGCAATTCAGCCAATTGTATTTATTTTTGGCGAAGAGGTCATCACAACGCAGATCCACCAGGAAATAACTAATAAGTCGCACGTAGAATCAATTACCGCTTTTTCGAAACCATTTGAAGAATTTCCAAAAGGGAACCGCTCGGGTTCATTTTCGTATGTAGGTTGTGATTTTGAATACTTTGACAGTGGCTTTAATATCTCCGGGTATGCACAGCGATCTCGTGGATACTTTGATTCCAATACAAATCGATTTGCTGTTACGATAAAGTCATATTGTGATAATGTGGAAAACTACTTTTCTTCAAGCGGCATTGCAGAGGCAGCAATTAAGTCATTTGATATAAAACTAATCCGAGACGACAACTATACGATGAACAGTTTTTCCTATATAGTTGGGATCGAAAGTTACGATTTTAATGTTGGAAACTTTGGCGCTGGAGCAGTCTTAATTAAGCCTCTATTTGAAGACATTATGAGCATATTGGGTGTTCCGACAAGCACAATTTCAGCTATCTTTAATGGCCTAAAAGGTTCGGCTGAAAAAGATGTTTATACAAGTAACACAACAGTTTCGATCTCATTCGGGCTTCTCTATAATGCTGATTTTGATAATAGTGGTGCTGGTGTTCCAATAGTGTTTCAACTGACCAGAAATCAGAATAATTATACTGGTAACAGTTCTTATACTTTTAAAACATCCATCACATATCGGGTAGTTTATACTCCAATCGGTTCTACATATCCGTCATATATATATATTGATGGGTATGACACATCTAAAACAGTAAGTGTGACATTGGGATGATGAAAAAGCGTAACTTTTACATAGTACTGGTAATTGTTGCTGTTTTGGCATTGAGTGTATTCATTTATTCGCAGAAGCCGAAGGTCAAGAACGAATTCATCCATAAGACTTTCAACGGCATAATCCTCTCTTATGAGGAAGTGGAAAAAGGTGTGCTGATAATCTTTGATGATTATGGAACAACTTCGCATAAACGGTTTCTCATTAGGGATACTACAATGTTTCCGGATGATTCATTAAAACAGCGTATAATTAATAGGGAAGAAGGATTGCACGTTACTATCGAAAGTGAGTTCTGGACGTTGAAGGTAAAAGATATATATCCAGCCACGATGATTACTCCCATTGCAAATGAAAACGAATAAGCGACAAGCAGAAAAGCCCTGGAAGTAAATCCCTCAGGGTTTTCTGCACACATACTACATTACTGTCAAAGTGTATGTTTGATTTGATAAAGTATCTGTTTGTCAGGCCTCAAATGGCGATCAAAAAGGGTAGAGAGAAAAGTAGTAAATTGGCGGAGGAATAGACATGAAGAAAACAATATCTGTACTGTTTGCAATAATAATGCTTGTGGGATTGACTGCTTGCTTAACATCAAAAACAGAGGAGAAGTCCGTATTTGAGATAATTGAAGAAAGCAAGGTTGCTTTAATGGAATCATCGGATGGAACCCGGGCATACGTAAAGAATAGGGATCTTCAACTTGATTTGCTTTCCTACACTGAGTTGGAAAAATCTCCCACAAAGCCTTCCGACAAAGAAGAAGATTGGCTGTATCGTATTACTTACAATCCAAAGCATAAGGTGATTAAGGGTGAGGAGGTCGTTGTCTCCTTTTATAGCGACTATCTGCAGATCAATTCGGATTATTATCTTCCAAAACAAGGTAGTGAATATTATGCCGGCATACTTCTTTGGGCAGAATCAAGATTTGATTATCTGACAGGATACGGCGATTAAAAAACGTCAGCTTAACGAGGTGACTATAATGGAAAGAAATGAAGCCGAATCTGTGATCACGGATACCATTGAAAATGCAAATGGTGAAGTAAAGAACAATGAAGTAAAGAACAATCAGACTAATCATCGCAAAGTAATCATTCGTCTGATCACTGTGATCGTATGCTTATTGCTTATTGTCGCGTCATTCTTCCTCGGGAGTCATATCAGAGAGCTAAAGCAATTAGAATCAAGAAAACAGCGTTGCCGAACATTCATTTCATTTGCAATCAATAAGGCTGAGAACGAAGATTTTGCAGACCAATCATCTATGAAAGCGCTTGCAAGCAATATATATGCAGCTTGCCAGTACTCCGATGATGTAACAGAGGCTGATCTTTTGCACTATTTATGGAATTTTGTTCTGTTTCACAGCGATGAACCGGGAGCAAAGGAAATAGTGCTGCAGGAGTTAAATAAGGCATTAAACCAATATCATCCTCCCGTGAAATAACGACAAACAAAATTAAACTCACTATCGGTTCCATCAGGTACGAGTATTGGACCATGATAATGGGGAATCTTTCCCCGTATCATGTTTCAGCAAATACGATGTCAAAAACCACATATGTAACAATTATCCCATAAGGAATGATTCTGTTATTGAGGAGGTAACATGCGTAAACGGAAAATCTTATATATCGGTCTGGTTTTACTGGTAATAGTGCTGATCGCATCGATCCTTTGGATCCGGAAGATAAACGTCCCTGAAGAAACAAGTGTTTTCGACGAGATCTATTGGTCACCGGCTGCAAAATTTGAGTACTATGGTGCTCCAGGCGAAAAAATAATAATCATGTCAGAAATAGGGACATTATCTCACCCTATTTCTAGGCTAGATTTAGTAAGATGTGATGAGCCTGTTGGTCAATGGATATATAAAATTACGTTTAATTGTAAAGAGAAAGTCATCAATGGGCATGAGATTGAATATATTGTAGGGACCAATGCTGTAGCGATCAATGGAGAATCATATACTACTCGGGATGATGTCCCGTATGAAAGGCTTATCGAGTACTTCGATATGAAATATAAATTCTTTAATGGTCGATACGATGTGGAGAATTGACCCGCCTTAATACAGTCCGGCTGAAACTGCTGTTGAGAATTATTGAAAATAAAAAAACGATTGCTGGCAAATGGTATGTTTGATTTGATGGGGTATCTGTTTGTCGCGCCTCAAATGGCAGCCAAAAATGGTAGAGAGAAAAGTAGTAAATTGGCGGAGGAATAGACATGAAGAAAACAATATCTGTGCTGCTTGCAATAATAATGCTTGTGGGATTGACTGCTTGCGTAACATCAAAAACAGAGGAGAAGTCCGTATTTGAAAAAATGCAGGACAGTCCGGTTCAGTTAATGGAATCATCAGACGGAACTAGAGTATACGTTTGGAATAATGAACTTAACTCGCTTTCAAGCTTTGAGTTGGAAAAATCCCCCATAAAGCCTTCCGACAAAGAAGAAGATTGGTTGTATCGTATTATTTACAACCCAAAGGATAAGATGAACAATGGTGAGGAGATTGTTGTCTTCTTTTATAGCGACTATCTTCAGATCAATTCGGACTATTATCTGCCGAAACAAGGCGGTGCAGATTATAGCTTTATACTTAATTGGGCAGAAATGAAATTTAAATGGCTTGTGAAAACATATGGTGCCGAATAGAAACGTAAGCTTGACAAGGTGGCCGTTATTAACCGGATCATTATAAATAATAAAGTAGCGTCAGAAACACAAAGCGAAGAAAATAAAGAGTCGTGTGTCGTTGCCAGATTCAATTCGGCTCATCATTAAAGCCAGCTGATATGTAAAAGAAAGGGTTTGTCAGTACTTCTTTATGTTAACCTGAAAACCTACCGGCTTAAAGAAAGATAACAGACTGTTGAACCCTGCTGAATTGTTCAAGCTAGTGTAAATGTCCATGGTTCTCTGTTATTATTTTTATCCAAATCCGACGAAAGGGGTGATTATATATGAAGAACAATCGTGTATGGAGGGCACACGAAGCTTGACCCTCCAATAAAAAGGAGGAATCAAAACCTGAAAGGAACAGTTCGTATTGAAGAACACGCTTGTATATTTAATTCGCAGGCACTTTCGTTGGAACGATTGTTTACAGAACTGCAATACCCGGAACATATTGAAGAAGCTGTAAAAAGAAAGCTTTCAAAACCAGGTATTACGGAAATCGCAAACGCCGCCTATTCAGATGAACAGTATGATTTTCCGCTATGTAAGAGGATGCCTCTTACAAGACTTGCCGTTGTAACTTGGTTGCTGCATAAGAAACATGGGGAGTATAAGCGCATAGGGGTTCCCGATACTATTATCTTTGATACTTTTAGAGATGTCACGCTTCGTGCCACCCTGTATTATCGGAAAACAGAGAAAGTCGGAATAAGTAAGGAAGATGTCATTTGGTTTCGTCATATTATGAACGTCAACATGTTCAAGGTTGGAGTTTTGCAGTTTCAGCCCTTTGAAATGGTCTATCTTGATGAAGAGACTATTGGCGAGCATTATGTGACTTTCTCAAAAGAACAGAAAAATTCACTTCCGAATGGAGCTCCAGTAATCAATTGTCATATTCAGCGCAATGCCGATCTTTCACTGGATAGGGTAACTGCATCGATGAATGATGCAAAAGAATTATTTCTGCGTATATTCCCGGAAAAACGGTTTCAGGCATTTCTTTGTTATAGTTGGCTGCTCTATCCGCAAATGACAAAGAACCTGTCCCCTGAGTCAAGGATAAAGCAATTCTCTCATTTGTTTGAGATTATTGGGGAGAGTAATGATTCCGAGCAGGCTATAGAGAATCTTTTTGACGATGGAAAACGTAGAGAACTACCCATAATGAGTTCACTTCAAAAAATGGCCATTGAGCATTTAGATTGGTTTGGCTTTGCCTGTGGAATAATCAAATTGAATAACAACTAGACATAGCAACACCTTCGAGTCTATGTAGTTCAAAGGCGTTGCTATATCTATATAACTATACTTTTAAACAGCACATTTTAGTGATGCCCTAAAAGACTTTGAGCAAATCTATTCCATCATGACAGAAGTAGGGGAGTGTCATTAAAAGTCTCTGATTCAACGAGAAGCAAAATAACATAGTTAAGTGTTTTCTGTCTTCTCTCCTAAAGGATCAACTATGAGTCGAAAAATACACCTTCGCTATCCTCACGTCAACAAGCCTGCAATGAGGTATTGTAATAAAAAAAGCGGATCTTTCGATCCGCTGCAATAACCTGAACAGTATTATTTGAGCTCGCACTTGCCGCCGACTTCCGCGACCTTGGCGACGATGGCGTCTGCTTCTTCCTTGGAAACGCCTTCCTTGAGCGTGCTGGGTGCTCCGTCAACGAGGGCTTTCGCGTCCTTGAGGGCGAGTCCGGTGGCTTCTCTGACGGCCTTGACGACCTTGAGCTTTTCGGGGCCGGCATCGGTGAGCACGACGTTCCATTCTGTCTTTTCTTCTACGGGGGCGGCGTCTGCGGCCGGTCCGGCGGCTGCTACGGGAGCTGCTGCGGAAACGCCGAAGGTCTCCTCCATTGCTTTAACGAGCTCATTGAGCTCTAAAACGGTCATTCCCTTGATTTCTTCTATGATCTTTTCAAATTTTTCGTCCATCTTGAATTCCTTTCCTGATTTGGATTTTGCGGTCAGACCGCCTGTTCTTCCTTCTGTTTTGCAATAGCGTCAATAACGTACACGAGCTTCGACAGAGGAGCGTTGATGCTTCCAAGCACTCTGGCGATAAGCACGTCCTTGCTGGGCAGCTGAGCGATCTGTGAGATCGTGTCTGCGTCCTTGATCTCGTTCTCAACGACTCCGCACTTGAACTTGAGCGTGTTGAGCCTCTTGTCCTTGACGAAATCGTAGATGAGCTTTGCCGGCGCGACGGCGTCACTGTCGGAAAACGCTACCGCAGTGATGCCTTCGAATAGGGGAACGAGGTCGTCATAACCGGTTTCCTTTGCGGCTAATCTCATAAGGGTGTTCTTGTAGACTTTGTAATCTACGCCCATCTCTCTGGCCTTCGCCCTGAGCGCTGTGGCATTCTCGACCGTAAGGCCCTGGTAATCGACCATTACGAAAGACTGCGCTTTCTTGATCTTGTCGACGATCTCGGCGACGATGGCCTTTTTCGCGTCTAAAACCTGTTCGTTAGCCAATGCTGTACCTCCTTTGATTATTTATGATAACAGCAGCGATAAGCTAAAAAGAAAAGCGCTTCACCGCCAGGCGAAGCGCTTGTTGCTAAGCACTTTTGTTCACCTCGACAGGATATTTAAGCTCTTTTGAGCACCTGTTGTCTGCGGCTGTTTCATACAATTGATAATATAGCGTTTTTTCGGATAATAGTCAATAGCTCAGAGTATCTTGTTTACATTCAGCTTGATGCCGGGGCTCATCGTGGATGCAAGAGTGATGCTCTTGAAATACTGTCCCTTGGCTGCGGCGGGCTTTGCTTTCTTGATCGTATCGACCAGGGTGTTGATATTCTCCAGCAGCGCTTCATCCGTGAAGTCGGCTTTTCCGACGGGGCAGTGGATGATGTTGGACTTGTCCAGTCTGTATTCCACCTTACCGGCTTTGGCGTCCTTTATTGCCTGTCCGATCTCCTGGGTGACCGTTCCGGTCTTGGGGTTCGGCATGAGGCCTCTGGGTCCGAGGATCTTACCGAGTCTTCCGACTACGCCCATCATGTCGGGGGTGGCGACTACGGCGTCGAATTCCATCCAGTTTTCCTTCTGGATCTTTTCTGCCAGTTCCTCAGCTCCGACATAGTCGGCTCCTGCTTCCTTGGCTTCCTCCGCCTTGGCTCCCTTTGCGAATGCGAGGACCCTGGTGGTCTTTCCTGTTCCGTTCGGCAGAACGATGGCGCCTCTGACCTGCTGGTCGGCGTGACGGGAGTCGACGCCCAGGCGTACGTGAAGTTCCACGGTCTCGTTGAATTTTGCGGATGCGAGCTTCTTCAAGAGGGCTACGCCTTCGTCAAAATCATAGAGCTTTCCGGGTTCGATGAGCTTTTTCTTATTGAGGTAATTCTTCTGTGTCTGCATTGTTTACCTTTCTGTGGTCTTTTCGCCTTCCACTTTAACGGCGTTTATGATTGTTTTATGTGTTGTCAGTCTTCTACCAGGACTCCCATCGAACGGGCTGTCCCTTTTACCATCTTGATGGCTGTTTCGATCGAAGATGCATTAAGGTCCGGCATCTTCTGCTCGGCGATCTCTCTGGCCTGCTGGGCTGTCAGAGTCCCGACCTTTGTGGTGTTGGGCTTTGCGGAAGCGCTCTCCAGATTGAGGGTCTTCTTAATGAGATCCGCCACAGGGGGCATCTTTGTCACGAATGTGAAGGATGCATCCTGATATACCGTGATGACTACCGGCACCACGTATCCGGCCATTTTCTCAGTTCTTGCGTTGTATTCCTTGCAGAACTGCGCGATGTTCAGGCTGTACTTGCCCAGTGCCGGTCCGACAGGGGGAGCCGGAGTCGCTTTTCCTGCAGCTATCTGCAGCTTGACTATTCCGACGACTTTTTTTGCCATTTCTAACTATCCTCCGAAAATTAATATGTTGCTTTCTTTATTTGGGAAAAATCCAGTTCCACAGGGGTGTCCCTGCCGAACATGGAAATGGTCACCTTTATCTTGCGACCGGCGGGATTGATCTCGTCGACGATGCCGTCGAATCCCTCAAATGGCCCGCTTATAATCGATATGTGTTCGCCGACTCTGACGTCTATGGTTGGGACCACCTGGGCTTTCTTTATGCCGAGGTTCGTAAGCTCCTCGTCCGTCAGGGGCACGGGCTTGCTGGCCGGTCCTACGAATCCGGTCACTCCGCGGGTGTTGCGGACCACATACCATGATTCGTCCGTCATGTACATCTTGACCAGCACATAGCCCGGGAATATCTTCTTCGAGACCGTCTTGCGCACTCCCGCTTTCGTCTCCTCAACGTCATGCAGGGGAACGACCACCTCGAGTATCACATCCTCCATTCCGCGGCTCTGTACCGTGGCTTCTATGGTAGCCTTGACCTTGTTCTCATATCCGGAATAGGTGTGGGCAACGTACCACTTGGGGCCGCTGTCGACTGTCTGTTCGCTCATCGCGCGCCCTCCTTATACGAGGTCATAGGCCCAGCCGGTGATGATGTCGAATAACGTATCGAATCCGAAGGTGAGTGCTGCGATGATCACTACGAGTACCAGTACCACCCAGGTACTTTTGATAAGCTCTTTTCTCGTGGGCCAGGTGACTTTTTTAAGCTCCTTGATGCTTCCGGCGATGTAGTCCTTTATGGCTATGAACCAGCGTACGAGGAAGAACGGTCTTCTTGCTGCGTCTTTCTTTGTATTCTTTGCCATGTTATATCCTACTTGGTTTCTCTGTGGACCGTGTGCTTACGGCAGAATCTGCAGTATTTCTTGATCTCCAGTCTCTCTTTCGGGCTGTCCTTTTCCTTCTTCGTGTCGTAGTTCTTCTGCTTGCATTCAGTGCATTCGAGCGTGATCTTTACTCTCATTGCCTTGTACTCCTTGATCCATTAATTCACACTAAAAAAAGGCTCTTCGCCTTTGCGAGATTCATTATACCATTCCCTCAGCTGTTTTCAAGCTTTTTTCGCATTATTTTCAAATAATATACGCCGGATCCGGGGCGTGCGCACGCCGGGGATGGGAGAACAGCGCCCCTCAGGCAGCCTCTGCAGTATTATTATTGCAAATCCGCAGGTTTTATTATAATATATTGCTGTCGGATTTCAATAAAAGATTCCGGCAGAGAGGGAATCATGAATTTTTCCTGGATAGACATCTTATTCATTATAGTTTTCGGCATATGCGCTTTTTCCGGACTCATCCGCGGATTCGCAAAATCCGTGATCTCACTGTTCCTGGTGATCGGCGCAGTCGTTGCCTCCAAAGTGTTCAGCCCCAGACTGACCGACATCCTCAAGGAGAAGAGCGATCTTTTCGACAGGATAAAGACGTATGTCGCGCAGAAGTACCAGTCCATCTTCAGCGGGATCGCCGGTGAGGCGACCTCGGAGGCAGTGACGGATTCGGCCGAGCTGCACAATATCCCCAGAGCGCTGTGGAACCTCATAACCAAATACCTGAACAGGCCCGACAGCGGGATGGGTGGAAGAGCGGAGGCCTTCGGCGAGTACGCCGCCGGCATCATCATGAACGCCATATCGTTCCTGGCCATATTCCTTGCGGTCATCATAGCCGGATGGCTGGTCTCCTTCATTATCGGCAAGCTTACCGAGGTGCCCGCCATCAAATTCATAGACCGTCTCGGAGGTCTTGCGATAGGCGCTCTGGAGGGAGCGATGTTCCTGTTCGTTATCGCGACGGTCATCTATTCGCTCAACGTATTCCTGCACATGGATTCGCTGTCCACGGCGATCAACAACTCCATACTGATAAAATACTTCTATATAAGTATGCTGTTCGACTGAGATGATAAATGACTATTCCGTCGGCGACACGGCGCAGATGAAAAAGCCCCATCCCTGCGGGAGCAGTCTCTGGGAGATCATCCGCACCGGCGCGGACATAAAGATAAGATGCCTCGGATGCTCACATATAGTCATGCTGCCGAGGAACGAATTCAACAAAAAGCTCAAAAGCATTATCAAAAAGACCGCTGATTGAGTATCATATATCCATTGGGAACGAAAGGAGCCTGTCAATGAAAAAATGCACTAATTGCGGAAAAGAATTATCGGACGACGCAAAATTCTGCATATACTGCGGCGCAGTGCAGAATGAGGATGAAGCGGACGGTCTTCAGCAGACATCGGAGGAGGCAAGCGCGCCGTTCGGGCTACAGACCGCTGAGAACGTGGCCGAGAGCACGATGGTCGGTGAGCCTCAAGGCTTTACCGGAGCAGGAGCAGGCGAGCCTGCCGGAGCCTACGCAGAAGCCGACGGGGGAGAAGAAGCTCCTCAGACATGGGGAGAGGTCGGTTTCGAAGGCGCTCCCGCCGATACGCAGTACACCGGGGCCGCTCAGGACGAAGGCCAGCCGCAGCAGCCTGCAGCCGGCTATCAGAGCGCGCCGAATGAGAATAATACGTACAATACATACACGGGATATACTCCGAGCTATGTCGAACCGGTAAAGAAGAAGAGCAAGGCCGGGACAGTCGTCGCCATACTCCTCCTCGTCGCCGCTCTGGTGGTCGGAGGCGTGTTCGGATATCCCTATCTGAAGAAGGCGATGGACTACAAAAAGGGCGTCAGCGCTTTCACTTCCGGGGATTACGACCAGGCCATAGAGCTGCTCGAACCGCTTTCCGATACGGATTACAAGGACTCCGATTCCTATGTCAACTTCATCAACGGCGAAAAGGCGCTTGCGAGCGGCGACTACATGAAGGCCTACTACTGCTTCATGGATGCTCCCGCCGTGGAAGGCGCGAGCACAAGAGCCGAGGCCTGCCTTCAGGCGCAGTACGACCTCGCGAAGGAAAAGCTGAGCGCAGGCGATTTCAATGCGACCGTCGAACTGGCTTCTCCGCTGAAGGATCTTGATTACGCGGATGCCTACAAGTTATCCAAATACGCTGAAGCCCGCAAGCTTATGGACGAAGGTCTGTATTACTCCGCCCATGAGATCTTCGAGGATATCTCCGGCTTCATGGATGCCTCCGAGATGATAGACAAGTGCGTGCAGCCCAATCCGTCCAACGGACCGATCTACAAGAATCCCTCATATTCTTCCTCGAAGGTTTCTCTTAAGATCGTCGTCAACGGAGGCTCACAGAACTATTTCTTCAAGATATACAATGACAAGGGAGACCTTGTCGTGACGGCATTCGTCGCCGCAGGCAAGAGCGGGACGGTGAAGATCCCCGCCGGCACTTATACGATCAAGGAAGCATGCGGCACTAAATGGTACGGCACACAGGAGATGTTCGGGGATGACGGGTCCTACATGCTGCTCGATATCAGCGGAGCGACCTCGTTCAAACTCACCGCAGGCAGCTGGCAGCTGAAGATCGGCGTGAGCTCGGGCGGAAACGTCGGCAGCAAGAACGTCGGCCGCGAAGGCTTCTAGTTCGGAAATCAGACAATTCAAAACAAAAAACACCGCCTTCGGTCATGAGGCTGCATCGGCAGCATGCGGACCGGAGGCGGTTCTTTTGTCAACTCAGTTTCTTTTCGTAGCCGAATTCGATGAGGATCCTGTCCTCGTACAGATGGTCTTCCTTGATTATGGGGCTGCGGGAAAAACCGGTCTTCTCGTACAGGCTGATCGCGGGCGGGTTGCAGTCCACGACGAATAGCCTCATGTACTCAGCCCCTTCCTCTTTCGCAATGCGGCAGGCATCCGCTATGAGCCTCTTTGCGATGCCCTGTCTCTGGCATGCGGGATCGACAGCCAGTCTGTTGAGGAACTTGCACGGAGCATCGTCGACCTCCCAGGTCCCGGGCTCGTATTCCTCGTCCTCGTCGTTGAGCAGAGCGAACGCCCCGATGACCCTCTCGCCGCGCCTGAGTATATACAGCCTCTCTTTTTCGATGTCCTCGGGCAGGACCTCCCTGGGATAATACTCGTTCCATATGTTTATCCCGTTCCTGTCCATTTCCTTTGTTGCGTCGTCGAACATCCGGTTGATCTCATCAAGGTCGCTGAAGGCTGCCTTCAGCAGGATATCGTTATTATCATCCATGTCTTTCGTTCTCCCTGTATGAATATAGGTAGGTCAGCATGTTGCCGTTATAGAGCTTGCGGTTTTTGTCGGC
>JAIKVR010000067.1 GCA_024685545.1 Eubacteriales bacterium
CTAAGGGCACACGCCCCTCAAACGTGCCTGTCTGCCAATTCCAGCACTCTCGCGATTGCTCTGTTATTATACAGCCCGGATAAATGAAATACAATAATTACTTTAATTTTTTTCATTCATATAGAACTGCTGCTGTTTTCCTTAGTCTATATTCTCCCCTTCCGTAACCCAATCGTCCAGGCCGGGCCTTCCGGAATATTATTTTGCTACGTAGCTTCGTTTTTTCAATTCCGCTGTTCGCATTATTGCATTCACTGCGTTATGGTGATATAGTTTTTATAGATTGTCGTTCAATATTATATTCAACATTATATAGCCACGGGAGGTTACAATGGCGATCACAGCAAAAGAAAACTATCTGCGCATGCTTAAGGGCGAGATACCCGATCATATTCCGTCCAATGCTTTTGAGGATATGAACGGGCGTTTCAACGAAGAACTGCTGACCCCTGCTTCAGCACCGGACGGACCAATCGTTACAAAGCTGGGCGTAACTTATGTGGGAAGCGCCGAACTCAATAATGGAGCCCTTCCCGCTCCGGGCAAGAATCTTCTCGGGGAGGATATCTCAAACTGGAGAGACGTTATCCATATTCCCGACATGAGCGGATTCGACTGGGAGAAGTATTATACTGACAAGATCAAGGATATCGACCGAACGACAAAATGCCTGACTGTCGGAGGAGGCGACTACTTCCTCACTCTCGTATCATTTATGGGTTTTGAGAACCTGCTTCTTAATATGTATGAGAATCCCGACGAGATCATGGCTATGCTGGAATACGTATCACAGTACTACATGCTCGTTTTAAAGCAGTCAGTTTATTATGTCAAACCTGATATCATTTCCATCATGGACGATGATGCGGGAGATAAAGCTCCTTTTTTCAGTGCGGAGATGTATAAAAAATTCTTCAAGCCTTATCATAAGATGCACACCGATATCGCCAAGGAGATCGGAGCTCCCGTTGCCCGCCACGACTGCGGCTTATGCGAATGCTTCATTCCGGACTGGGTCGATATCGGGATCAATTCATGGAACCCTGCACAGGTACAGAATGACTTGGTAGGCATCAAAAAAAGATTCGGAAATAAACTTGCCATCGCCGGTGGCTGGGATAACGGCAAGTACGACAAACTGACCGATATGGATGAATACCGCGCGGCTCTGGAGAATTATGTGGATACATTCGCCCCCGGCGGAGGCTTCGTTTACTCCGCGATGACGGGATGGTCCAACCAGGACGGATTGACTCAGCAGCGCAGGGACATGATCAAAGACGTTTACTTCAACTACGCCTATAACTGGTACAAGACACACTGATGCAGGCCGAAAAGAACTTCACAACATAACATGGCAATTGACGGAACCGGACTGCGCTTGAACTTACCTCATCTTGTTAGACCAAAATCTAACAAGAGAGGTCAGTTTTGTTATTGACTCATACATCTCGTTCATCCGTGCTGCCTTATCTCCTTGCACAGAGTATTGTTTCGCACATCTTTCTGTTTAGGGATTCACAGTATATTCCGTTGTGTCATCACGATATGAAAAGCACAAGAATCATTGATTTGCCTTGTCGTTTTATTTATAATAGCATGAAGTATATACTGCTTAAGAGGTTTTATATGAGCAAAAAGGGGAACGCCGCCAAGCTGATCGTTTCCATGGCGGTTATCATCATCATTTCACTGATCTTTGCACTTGGATTGCCTGTAAGCAAGGCATTCGGTGTTTACGACATCGTTCCGATAAGGGACCTTTTCAAATATGACGTCGATATAAAGGGAGGCACATACTCACTCCTGGAAGTGTCATCGGAAGTTCCGGAAGACACGACAAAGGAAGAACTCCTTTCTTCATCGGTAAATGTCTTCAAAGACCGCATAACAGCTTTAGGAGTTTATGACCCTAAAGTCGAAGTCAGTGAGGATGACACGGTCAAGATTTCACTCCCCTATTTTGAGAATATTGATGACATCCTGGACAAACTCACGAAAAGGTGCGAACTGACCTTTGAGGACAGCCAGGGAAATGTCTATCTTACAGGCGAACACGTTGAGAGCGCGACTTATGCAACATACACTGATGAATATGGAGTCACTCAGCCTGCGGTAAAGATCACCTTCACCGAAGAAGGAAAGAAGCTTTTCACTGATACCACGACCTCACTGATCAACAATTATCTGTACATAAAAATGGATGGCGAAGTGATCCGCAGTCCGTTCATCAACGCAACGATAGATACGGGAATAGCATACATCTCCGGGGTCACTGACAAGCAGGAAGCTATAGAACTGGCATCCCTGATAAGCTCCGGTTCTCTGAGCGCCGACTTTAAAGTCAAAGAGACAGGCAAGATAGAGCCTACGCTCGGCAGTAACGCACAGACGGCTGTTGAACTGGGAGGGCTGGGACTTTTCGCAGGCCTGGCCGTTGTAATCGTACTGTTTTTCGGACCTGCGGGCATTTCCGCTTTATTCATTATGTCAGTTTTCATACTGGCGGTTTTCGTTACTCTGGCGCTTATGGGCATAATGATCAATGTCTTCTCTATTGCAGGAATAATCTTAGGACTTGCAGTACTTGCTTTCGGGATCATTTCAGCGCTGAAATCTGTCCGCAGGGAAGCATCGATCGGCAAAAGCGCAATGTCAAGCATACGCAGCGGCATAAAGAAGAGCCGCTCATCCTTCTGGAAGATCAGCCTCGGCGCAGCCGTCATATTATTAACATTATTCTTCGTGATTCCCGGGAAAGTCAAGTATATACTGCTCAGCGGTGCTGTTGGCTGCGGGGAAGCTCTTCTCGTCTATTATCTCTTTACGATGTTCTATGTCAAAGCAGTCGGAAGCGTCTTTGACGGAAAAGGCATACTTCCGAAAGAGCAGGCGTAAGCAGCAGCACGATATGGCCTTTAAAGGCATGTCAGTGTTTGTCGGATATAATCATCACATTTAATACTCTTCATAGACGGAAAACAGCAGCAAAGGCTGCTGTTTTTCTTTTCGTCAATTTCCGCTCCAGCTCTTCCATTATGAAATGTACTTATCCATGCTCGTATGATCCTGTCAAAGCTATTCTTTTGTTTGAAGGAAATCAATTTCAATCAGTATCAAACATGCTGCCTCATTAATACCATGAGAAAAATCACACTACTGTGTTCCTGCTTCTTGACATGCGGGAATTTCCTGATGTATAATCCTCGCGTTGAGCAAAGGCGTCTTTGATTATTTGCACTCGAAGACGCTCTTTTCATTTTCAGTAAAAGGGCGGTACAGATTAAGTGCGAAGAATAAAGACAATCCTGCCAAAGCAGTTACTTTTGTGTGATGTCTGAGAAGAAAAATCTGGAGGTATACTATGGAAAAAGGCGCACAATTGTATGAAGGAAAAGCCAAAAAGGTTTTCGCAACTGAAGATCCTGATCTCCTGATCGTCTCCTATAAAGACGATGCCACCGCGTTCAACGGTCAAAAACGCGGAACGATAATAGGCAAAGGTGTCATCAACAACAAGATGAGCAATGCTCTTATGAGCATGCTTCAGAAGCATGGGATCCCGACCCATTTTGTCGAACAGCTCAGCGATCGCGATACTCTGGTCAAAAGAGTTGAGATCGTCCCGCTGGAAGTTATAGTCAGGAACATCTCCGCCGGTTCTTTCGCGAAGAATTACGGAGTTCAGGAAGGCATTGTCTTTTCTGA
Organism: Eubacteriales bacterium; assembly: GCA_024685545.1. GTDB lineage: Bacteria > Bacillota > Clostridia > Eubacteriales > Anaerofustaceae > JAAYHF01. Next base: position 3,709 of record JAIKVR010000067.1, read on the forward strand.
GCCGACCGTCGAATTCACATATAAGAACGATGCATTGGGAGACCCTTTGCTGAATGATTCCCATGCGTTGGCGCTTGGCCTTACTACACGTGAAGAACTTGAACAGATCAGGAATTATGCCCTCCAAATAGACAAACTGCTTCAGAGTTTCTGGCTCTCATGCGGTGTAACGCTCGTTGATTTCAAGCTGGAATTCGGCAGGCTCTCAGACGGTACCGTCATTTTGGCAGACGAGATCAGTCCGGATACATGCCGTCTCTGGGACAGCAAGACCGGAGAAAAGCTCGATAAAGACAGGTTCCGCAGAGATCTTGGCGGTGTTGAAGACGCCTATCATGAGATCATGAGCCGTCTGGAAAAACAGATGGAAACGAAAGAGTGATCGACACTGTAACCACAGGCATCAGCCTAAGGCACCTGGAACAGAACCTGAGCATCAGTATTCTTGTGAATGCGATGTCCTGACCTTATTCCTGCAGCCTGATCCTTCTGTATTATCCTCAGAAGAGTATTAAACCCAACAAGCTGAACATTTCTTTCGGAGGATCGAGTAAAACTCTGTTCAGCGGAAAGGAACCCGAAAATGAGTATCCGTGAAGCATGCGGTGTATTCGGAGTAATTTCTCAAAAGCCTATTGATGCAGCAGGCATATGCTACTACGGCCTGTATGCCCTTCAGCACAGAGGTCAGGAGAGCTGCGGTATCGTAGTGAATGAAGACGGTGTATTTTCCTCACATAAGGATCTGGGACTCGTAAACGAGGTCTTCTCATCACAAGTGCTTTCATCATTTCCGAAAGGGACGATGGCGGTAGCTCATACGCGATACGGGACGACCGGGGACAACAGCAGAAATAATTGCCAGCCGGTCGAAGTAAATCACCAGAAAGGCCATATGGCCATCGCGCACAACGGCAATCTTTCCAACGCACTGGAGCTCCGTTCGGAATTGGAACTGACCGGAGCTATTTTCCATACTTCCAGTGATACGGAGATAATCGCTTATATCGTCACAAAGGAAAGGCTGACCGCTCCTTCCATCGAAGAAGCCCTCAGCCGCGCCATGGATATCATGGAAGGGGCTTATTCTCTGGTTCTTATGTCCCCTCAGAAGCTGATCTGCGCAAGAGATCCTCACGGTTTCCGCCCATTATGTTACGGTGTCACCACGGATGGTGTGTATGTTGTCGCCTCTGAAAGCTGTGCGCTGGAAGCTGTAGGAGCGAGATTCATCCGGGATATTGAGCCCGGAGAGATCCTTGTATTCAGCCAGAGCGGTATCGATTCCCGCAGGGAGCACTGCGGGAAAGCGGAAAAGAAGCTCTGTGTTTTCGAATATATTTACTTTGCAAGGCCGGACTCCGTGATCGACGGACGTCCTGTCCATTCAGCTAGGGTCAGAGCCGGCGAGATCCTCGCCAAAGCTCATCCTGTCAATGCGGATTATGTGATCGGTGTTCCGGACTCAGGTCTGGATGCCGCACTCGGGTACAGCCATGCATCAGGAATTCCTTATGAGATCGGTCTTATAAAGAACAAATACATCGGAAGAACCTTCATCGCACCCGGCGACAGGGCTGATCAGGTAAATATCAAGCTTTCCGCGGTCGAAACCGTTGTAAAGGATCATAGTATCGTACTCATTGACGACTCGATCGTACGCGGGACGACCAGCAGACATCTGGTCTCCCTGCTCAGGAAGGCCGGAGCAAGGGAGATCCACATGCGCGTTTCCGCACCTCCCTTCCTCCACCCGTGCTTTTATGGAACAGATATCGATTCCACGGAAAACCTTGTCGCGTGCCATCACTCTGTTCCAGAAATAGCAGAGATGATCGGTGTCGATTCTCTCGGGTATCTTCCCGTTGATGAACTGAAAGAGCTTGTCAACAATGACGGTTACTGCAGTGCCTGCTTTGACGGGCTATATCCCACGAAGATCCCTTCAGACACTAGGAAAAACCGTTTTGAGCAGAGATTGTCCGAGCATCACAACGATTAACAGCTGCAGTTCAGTATACTGGGGTTTTCGGTGATAGTCATTTCAAATATCGGCACATTTCATGCCATTGGAACATCAAAGCAACTGTATGCATTATCCATATGGTAAAATCAATTCGATCAATGCAGTCTTGATACTGCCAGGGAGACATATATATGCTTCCCTGATCAGAATATCTTAAGCATTCTTGTTGAAGGCTTGACTCTCAGTAGCGTTTCCAAACCTGTGAATGTTTTACGAAAGGAGAATATATGCGATTCAGAAAGACCGTGAAGCTTGGCAAAGGGATTAAGCTTAATCTTTCCAAATCAGGACCCAGCGTAACAGTTGGAGGGAAAGGACTCTCCTTTAATATCGGCAAAAAAGGCATTTTTATGAATACCAGCATTCCCGGCACAGGGCTTTACGACAGGAAAAAGATTGCCGGCGGAAGCTCATCCAAGGGACAGAGCCGGTCAGGCGGTAACATCAAGACAGAAAAGCCCATCGACGAATTCAATCTCGCTGTCAGCGACGAAGGGGATATCATCATCGTCTCCCCTGCCGGCTATCCGATCACCGATGAATCCATGAAGCGCAGGATCCGAGCTACGGAGCGTTATAAATCGGAAAAACAGGCTGTTCTTGATGCCTTCAGGGAAGAGAACAGAGTCAAGGCTGATGAATTCAACAGAACGATAGACGAATTCGTGAATATCCATACGCTCTCTCCCTGTGTAAAGAAAACAGAAGATTATACCGATGTGCTTAAAAATGAGGATCTGGATGACGCCATTGAAAAGGTACTTACCGGCATTGACCTACCGGTCGAATTCTCTGCGGGATTTCAGCTGAGCGAAGACTGCAGCACCATAGATGTCGATCTGGACCTGCCTGAATGCGAGGATATGTCTTTTCAGAAAGCAGTACAGACTGCTAACGGCAGCCTTCAGACGGGAAGAAAAGCTCAGGACGAGATCAGGAGAGATTACCGGAATTGCGTTTTCTCACTGACCGTATTTATCGCTGCGAATATCTTCAATACCTCTCCGATCATACAGAATATCACCGTCTCGGGATATACCCAGAGAAGGAACACCAAAGGCGATATCAAAGACGTATACCTCTTTTCGGAAAGATTCGACAGAACAGCTTTTGAGAATGCCGACCTGAAATCCGTAGAACCGTATGAGTTCTGCATGAGCTTTGAAAACAGATGCAACCTGTCACAGACGATGAGTTTCAAAGAGATCGAACCATATGATCCCATTTAAAGAAAGAACGGCTCATAGAGCCGTTTTTTAATTATCAGAACGTCAGATCGATGTCGAGCGTCACAGGACAGTGATCGCTGCCGAAAACGCTGCTTTCGATAGTGCTTTCCTTTACCTTTTCCATGAGGCGGTCTGAGACCACGAAATAATCGATGCGCCAACCGGTATTCCTCTCTCTTGCCTTGAAGCGGTAGCTCCACCATGAATAGGCATCCTTTAGCTCCGGGTTGAGCATGCGGAATACGTCGCTGAAGCCGGCATTAAGAAGAGATGTGAACTTTTCCCTTTCCTGAGGCGTAAATCCGGCATTGGACGTATTGGAGGACGGATTCTTAAGGTCGATAGGCTCATGTGCAACGTTGAGATCCCCTGTGAGAATGACAGGCTTCTCATTATCAAGCTCCGTCATGTATGTTCTGAGGTCATCCTCAAAGGTCATCCGGTAGTCGAGCCGTTTCAGGCCGTCCTGTGAATTCGGACTGTAGCAGCAGATGAAATAGAAATCCCTGTATTCCAATGTTATAAGCCGTCCTTCATCATTATACAGTCCGTCTATTCCGTATCTGACATTCTCCGGAGCGTGTCGAGTAAAAACAGCCGTGCCTGAATAGCCTTTCTTTTCCGCATCGGAAATGTACGTTTCATATCCCTGAGGAGAGAATTCAAGCTGATGCTTCTGCAGTTTTGTTTCCTGTATGCAGAAGATATCCGCATCTGATGAACCGAAATAATCCGCAAAGCCCTTCCCCATGCAGGCTCTCAGTCCGTTAACGTTCCATGAGACCAGTTTCATCTATCTGCTCCTGCCGTAGCCTTCTTTTCTATTTCATCGACGCTGAGGGCTATCTGGCTGCTTCCTATCGCATTCATAAGCTTAGCTATGTGAGGTGGTTCCAGCTTTGCCTTATCCAGAGCCGGCACATAAGTGAACACCCTATGGACCTCATCGTCGGCCAATATGGTACCTTGAGCCATTATAATGACCCTGTCGAAACACTGGGCCACGAAATCCATATCGTGAAGTATACCGATCACACCTTTTCCCCTGGCTTCAAGCTTATTTATTACTTCGGCGATACGCGCTTTTCCTTTCCTGTCCTGTGCAATAGTTGGCTCATCGAAAATAACGATGTCCGTATCCATGGCGAGTACCGAAGCGATCGCAACAAGTTTTCTGTCGCTGAGACCCAGATCATATGGATTGATATCCTTCGCCCATTCCAGCTGGACCTCACTAAGAGCCTCCATGGAGCGTTCCCGCGCTTCCTCCTTGGTGAACCCGATATTCATCGGACCGAACATCACCTCGTCCATGACGTTATTCTTGAATACCTGATCGTTAGGATTCTGGAACACATATCCGATCTTCGAGGAAAGGGATGCCACCGTCTGACCGACTACATCCTCTCCTGCCAGGGTGATGCTTCCCTGGGTCGGTTTAAGCAGCCCCTTCAAAAGCTTTACCAGCGTTGTCTTTCCGGCTCCGTTCTGCCCGATTATCGCTGTGGGACGGCTGTCAAGCTTCAGGCTCAGATGTTCTATGATATTCTTCCGACCGTCGTAAGAGAAGGTTATATCGGATACATCAAATGTCGGCTCGATCGGGTATTCATCCCTCTTTTTCAGCACGACCCTCGGAATATCCGTTCCAATGCATTTGGCAGCATCTGAAAGGGTCACCGGGTAGAGGCCGCTTTCAGGTTTGCGCTTATCGAGTTTTTCCGCAGCTGAAGTATATACCGGCGGGTCTATGCCATAAGATACGATGTCGTTGCGTGAAAAGACCTTTTCCGGTGTATCGAAATCCGCCACAAGCCCGTCCTTTAAAAGGAGTATCTTATCCGCGAATTCGGCTATCTTTTCGATCTTGTGCTCGGCGATGATGATCGTGATCCCGGCCTGAGTCATGGTATCTATCGCCTTGAAGACTTCTTCGCTCCCCTGAGGATCCAGCTGGCTTGTCGGTTCATCCAGAACCAGTACCTGCGGCTTCATTGCCAGTATACCGGCTATGGCGACCCTCTGCTGCTGTCCTCCAGACAGGTCGAACGGATTGCGGTCACTATAAGCTGTTATATCGAGCATCTCCATTGCCTCATTGACACGGCGGATCATCTCCTGTTTTTCTATGCCGATATTCTGCAGACCAAAGGCTATCTCGTCAAAGACGGTGTCAGCAGCTCCGGAAAACTGATTGTACGGGTTCTGGAAAACGAGACCTACAGTTGTGCATATCTCGGCATTGCTCGCTTTGGCGATATCAAGGCCGCCTATAGTGATGCTGCCTCCGTAAGCTCCGCGGTAAAAATTCGGCACCAGGCCGACAAAAGCCTGACAGAGCGTGCTCTTTCCGGAGTTGTTCTCCCCTGTCACTCCGATGAATTCGCCTTTTTCTATGGAAAAATCCAGCCCCTTTAGCGCCATCGTTTCAGTGGCGGGATATTGATACTTCAATCCTTTTACTTCAATATAAGCCATTTGACCACCCTGAATGCAATTGATGATAAGATAGACAGTCCCATCAGGAACAGGCATACCTTGTCCGAAGTCTTCAGCTTCCTCGTATATAGGTATGTTTTCTTGATATCGGCATTGAAACCTCTGATCTCAAGAGCCATCGCGCGTTCCTTGGTATTTATCAGAGAGCTCATGACCACGGGTGCCATAAGGGGAATGAACGCTTTTGCCCTTGTGAGCAGTTTGCCTTCCGTCTCCATGCCGCGGGAACGCTGGGCGTCGGTAATGGTGCTCATGGTCCCCGTCATCTGAGGAATGATCTGGAAGACTGAGGCTATGATATATCCGAATCTCGGTGACAGCCCTATCTGTTCGCAATCCTCAACCATGTCTTTCGGTTTAGTCGTGAGGATAAGAAGGGCAAAGGCGAAAAGGATATTCCAGAAATTCAGGCCTATCCTCAGTGCGTACATGATGCCCTCTTTGTAAAACTCGACTTTTCCAAGTGAGAACATCACAGATTCGTTCCCGGGATATGTAAGTCCCTGGACGATGAATATGATCAGAACGATCGTGATCGTGAATATCAGAAAGGGCATAGCTTTTTTCAGAAGGCCGCATATTATCAGCATGAGAAAACTGAAAGCGGCAGCTGCGGCAAATCCCCAAATATTGCCTGCTATTGCAGGAACAAGTATCATCGTCAATAGATAAAACAGCTTCGTGAAGGAATGGAGATTGTGGAATACGCTGTTTTTATCGACGTACAGGCTAATACTCTTCATAAAAGCTCCTTATATATCAATACAGGCCGCTTTACGCGGCCTGTCTGACGGATTTTGTCCGTTTGAAGCAAATCAGTTTCAGAGGTTCTTGATCTCATCGCCCACAGAGTAAACAGATGTTATGGTCTTGGGCAGGGCCTTGACGATGAAGAAGGTTATAACAATGGTCAGGAATTTATCGATAAGGTCGATGAGAGCTTCATCGCAGAGGGATGCAAGCCAGAGTCCGACTCCCTTTTCGCGAAGGAAAGTGAATACCGCGTCTCCGAAAACAACGCCCGTTGTTCCTCCCCAGAGGATGACGTTGATAGGAGTGGAAATGGCAACGGCGACAACGACTACGACAAATGCGGTTACCAGAGCCTTGCCGAATTTTTCCATGTTTCCGAGTCTGGCCATGATCCCTACGGTAAGTCCGATACCGATCGAGGTGAGGAAGTAGGGCCAGGACTGGACGTCGCCTGTGGTTATCGTATAAACCAGGTTATTAACCGCACCGCAGATAGCTCCGATGACAGGGCCGCCGAGAACAGCTCCGATGCATGTTCCGATGCAGTCGAGCCAGAGGGGCAGCTTAAGCTGAGCAGCGATGAATTTACCTAAAAAGTTGATGCCGATGCATACGGGGATAAGAACGATGACCGCAGTATTGAACTTGGTCTTAAACAGATTTTTCTTCATATTTATCCTTTCATTTCCGTTTCTGCGGATTAGGTATTTATCATTATGATTATACCTGTATTAATTATACCGTTGAGGTGTGTTCTCTTCAAGAGGATAGTTCAAAATAAAAGACATATATTGACATTTAGTATATTTAGTTTTATAATCAATGAAACTAGTGATCAAGAATAGTACCCGATCATAAAGCGCATACAGAGAGACGTCTGCTGCTGAGAGGATGTTGGCGCCGCGCCCGGGGAATGGACTTGTGAAGGCGGACGAAAGAGCTGTAAGTAGAAACCGACGGGTTCCGCACCCGTTATCAGAGCGGCGGATATGGTTGTATCCGGAATCGAGCGGGCGTATTTATACGTCAAATTGGGTGGCACCGCAGGTCAAGTAAATTACCTGTCCCTTTGATAAGGGACAGGTTTTTTATATGTCAGAAAAAATCGGAGGTTTTCATGAAAAAGTATTTATCAATGGTTCTTGCGATCATCCTGATCTTTGCCCTTTCAGGGTGTTCAGGCGAAAAGAAGGTGCTTATAGGGCTCTGTCAGTATGGCGAACATCCTTCGCTTGATAACTGTAGGCTCGGATTCATCGAAGGACTGAAAGAAGCAGGTTTTTCGGAAGGCAGTGATTATTCTCTTGACTACCAGAACGGCGGCTTTGACGACGCGGTATGCACACAAATAGCGCAGGGATTCGCAGCTGAAGGCTGTACGCTCATGGTAGGAGTCGCCACCAATGCTGCCCTTGCATGCTATGCAGCGTCCGAAGACAACGATACTCCTGTAGTCTTCGTCGCGGTCAGTGACCCTGCAGGCTCAAAGCTAACTGAAGGCAATATAACCGGCACCTGCGACAAACTGCCCGTAGCAGCTCAGCTTGAGCTTATAAGGATGCTTCAGCCTGATGCCGAAACGATCGGCATCATCTACACGGTAAGCGAAACCAATTCGGTTTCCACGATCAAAGAATACGAAAAGACGGCCCCCGCCTACGGTTTTAGGATCGAATCCATAGGTGTCAGCGCTCAGTCAGAGGTCACACTTGCCGTCGATACGCTCATTAACAAAGGTGTGGACTGTTTCAGCAATCTGACTGACAATAATGTCGTCGGCGTGCTTGATTCCATTCTGGAAAAGACTGACGCTGCCTCTATCCCCGTATACGGAAGCGAGGTCGAACAGGTCAAAAAAGGCTGCGCAGCCGGCGCAGGAATAGATTATTACGAACTCGGAAAGCAGACGGGAAGACTGGCGGCAAGGATTCTTAATGGAGAAAAGGCTGAAGATATCGATTTCGAAACCATAGAAAACTACTCAGTATACATCAATCCTGACAAGATCACGGTACTGAATATGGCTCTTCCGGATGATGTTGCCCAAAAAGCTGTGGACGTCACCAAATAATCGATATGGAAAGATTTATAAACCTCACAGTAAGCGTACTGACTCAGGGACTGATATACTCCATACTTACCTACGGTGTTTATATCACCTATAAGATCCTGGATTTCCCCGACCTGACAGTAGACGGCAGCTTCCCGCTCGGTGCTGCCGTAACTGCCGTCCTCCTGGATAAAGGTATCGACCCGTGGATCGTGCTTCTTATAGCGATTGCCGCGGGGGCTGCTTCCGGGCTGATGACAGGCATCATCCATGTAAAGTTCAAAGTAAGGGATCTTCTTGCGGGGATAATTACGATGACTGCCCTTTTTTCCATCAACCTGCAGATCGCAGGTTCCAATTACTCTGTTGCCCGCACGACACCGACGATCTTTACGGGTTTTCCGGCAACGGTCCTTCTCGGCACAGCTCCCCTGCCGGTAAAAAAACTGGTGATATTCTTCATCATAGCTCTTGCCATAAAGCTACTGTTGGATCTGTACTTCAGGACAAAAGCAGGACTTCTGCTCATCGCCTCAGGGGATAATGAGATGTTTGTGACTTCACTGGCAGTCGATACAGGCAAAGCAAAGATCATGGGGATCGTCATATCCGACGCCCTGGTAGCTCTTTGCGGAGCTCTCGTCTGTCAGGAACAGCGGTCTTTTTCGGCAACTATGGGCACCGGCCAGATGGTCTTCGCGCTGGCTGCAGTCATCATAGGGCTGACGCTGTTCAAGAAAGCCGGTTCCGTCAAAGGGACCACCTGCGCTCTTGCAGGCAGCGTCGTATATAAAGCGTGCATCCAGCTGGCTATACTTTTCGGTCTGCCCGCAAACCTGCTGAAGCTTGTTACTGCGGTGCTCTTCCTTGGGATACTTATAATCGGAAAGAGCAGAGAGGAGAGAAATGCTTGAAGTAAAGAACATCACGATGACCTATGACAAGGGTGGAGTGAATGAACTTACCGTATTCGATGATTTTTCGCTATCCATCAGCGACGGACAATTCCTGTCAGTCGTCGGGAGCAACGGAAGCGGAAAAACGACTTTTCTTAATATTATCTGCGGCTCCATCACTCCTCAGGAAGGCTCGGTCATACTGAACGGCACTGATATCAGCGGCGAAAAGGAATACCGGCGAAACAGACGCATCGGCAGAGTTTACCAGAATCCGTCTATGGGGACATGTCCCAATATGACTATTACCGAGAACCTCGCGCTTGCTGATAATAAGGGAAACAGATTCGGATTAAGACCGGCCATCGACAGACGGAAGGAAATGGAATTCAGAGATCTCGTCGCATCCCTGTCACTGGGCCTTGAAGATAAGATGGACATGAAGATGGGTTCTCTCTCAGGAGGTCAGAGACAGGCGCTGTCATTGCTTATAGCTACGCTCAGACCTATTGATTTCCTGATCCTTGATGAACATACCGCAGCACTTGATCCGGTAAATTCGGAGATCATCATGGAGCTCACCCGTAAAACTGTTGAAAAAATGCATCTGATGACTATCATGGTCACCCATAACCTGCGACACGCAGTAGAATACGGGGACAGGCTGGTCATGATGGACAAAGGCATTTGTGTGCTTGACATCGACGGAGAGAAAAAGAAGAACACCAAAGTCGAGGACGTCTTGGGGATATTCAACAGCATCAGCATAGAATGCGGAAACTAAGTCAGCTCCTAGATTTGAGATCAAAGTTTTTCTATAATATTGAACGTTAAAGCCTTCTCTGATAAAATAGAAGCAAGAATATTTAAAGGGAGACACTTATTAATGGGAAAAGAACAGAAGTTCAGCGAAGAAGAGCTCGTTCATCAGAATGAGAGACAGACACCATTCGGTACTTTTTATGATTTTTCAACACCTATAACCTACAGGGAAAACATGCTGCTCCTCTATCAGGGAAAGACCCCGATGTGGACGCCGTTTTCCAACGACGTCAACAGGATCATGTGCGACTGCGACCCGGAGAATCAGGCGAGATCCAATCCCCCGGGAGGAAAGGGAGAAGACGGCTGGGGCGTGACCTGGGAATTTGTCGACTCAGCTCACGGCGCCATCGTGCGTCCCGGAAACCCGATGGTCACCGATATCAATAAATGGGAAGAACAGGTCGCGAAAATTCCCGATGCCGATACATGGGACTGGGAAGGAACTGTTGAACGCCAGTATAAGAATCATGACCCAAATAAGGCAACTTATGTCGCCATGCCCGGATGCCTATTCGAAAGGCTCATCGCGCTCTGCGATTTCGAGGACGCGATCGTCGCATTGATCGACGACGACCAGAAGGACGCCGTACACCGTCTGTTCAGAGTAGTCACTGATAACCTGAAGAAATACTACAGAAATATCAAGAAATACCTGAATGCAGATATCGCAAACTTCAACGACGACTGGGGCAGCCAGCAGAGACCCTTCTTCTCCAATGCGACAGCAAAAGAAATGCTGTTCCCCTATGTAAAGGAACTGGTCGATTATGTACATTCCCTGGGCATGTACTGGGATGACCACTGCTGCGGTCACGTGGAAGATCTTTTCGATACTCTGTTCATTCCGACGGGAATGGATTCCTGGGGCGGACAGGAGCTCAATGACAAGAGAGCACTTAAAGAGAAATACGGCGACAGATTCATCTTTACGAGCGGACCGGTAGGACTTACGCCCAACTCAACGGAAAAAGAAGTTGACGAAGCCGTCGAGGACTTCTTCGCTCACGAAGCTGCCGATAACCGCATTCTGTGCAGTCCTCCGATGGGAGCACCTGCGAGCCTGAAGGAAAAACTGTATATCGCAGGAAGAAAGAACTACGACAGACTGGTTGCTGAAGGCAAAGCGGTCCTTTGATCAAACCTGTCAGATAATAAGCGCCTGTTCTCAAGCGAGAACAGGCGTTATTCCATTTCTGGATGATTAGTAATTATTGGATCTATGCACTGTCAGACATTTTCACTCTGCATAAGCACAGCGCTCAGCTTCTGCAGCGCCTTGCCGAATACTTTCTTTTCATCATCGCTGAGAACCTCCACTGCTTTCATTGTGGATTCCACGACGTCATCGGTCAGAATGTCTTTGTAAGAATAGTACTTATCGCTTAAACGCAGTTTGTACTCTCTACCGTCCTCCTCGGAGTTCTCCCTTGTAAGATAGCCTTTATTCACCAGAGAGTTGACTTTATACGTCGCATTGGACTGCGATATGCCGGTAAAGGATGCAAACCTGCCGATAGTGGGTGATTTAAGAGAACGTATTACCTCCAGCGAGAATACCTCCATCGCCGTGAGGCTTCCCTCCCTCTCCTTTACGCGCTGGAAGACTTTGCGGCAGAAATCCAGATTCAAAAGGTCAACCATTTGAGCTATGTATTCCTCTATCATATCTGCTCCGATACTTCAAATTATTGATATAAAAATTATAAATGATACACAATATGCTGTCAAGACTATACAATTCCGCATATAATAAGATAAAATACAGCTATAAGCGATCGGAGGCAAGGCCATAAACACCTGTATTTTGTGGGGTTCATCAAGAAAGAACGGATACACGGGCAAAGCGCTGGATATAATACTATCATTATCGCCTGACGATAATGAAGTCAGATTATACCGCTCTTTCAAATGCGATGTAAAAGCATGCAGCGCATGCGACAGCTGCGCGAGGAATAAAGGGCAATGCGTGATCAATGACGATATGCAGGCCATTTACGAGGACATCATGCACTGCGACAAGCTCCTGTTCATAACACCGGTCTACTTCAGCGGATTCCCATCTTCACTCAAAGCCATTATCGACCGCTGTCAGATGTTCTATAACTATCCGGAATTGAAGAACATTCTTCCGTCAAAACAGGCATATATCCTTGCCGTTGGAGGCTCCAGGCCTTATCCGGACCAGTTTACCGGCATCGAATCCTCACTGCGCTATCTTCTTCGATCGATAAACTGCTCACTGGAAGCTAAGCTCTTCTTCACACACACCGATTCGTTTAACGGCCGTTTCGAAGATGACAAGACCGATCTAATCAGGGATTTTGCACTGAAAATGTTTACAAAAGGAGAAAACTAAATGGCAGTCAAGGAAGTTAATTCAGCTAATTTCAAGGACGAGGTGTTATCCTCAAGTATTCCTGTCCTGGTGGATTTCTACGCAGACTGGTGCGGTCCGTGCCGTCAGACAGCGCCTATCATCGAGGAGATTTCAAATCAGTACGAGGGCAAAATCAAGGTCTGCAAGATCAATGTAGACGAGCAGAAACAGCTTGCAGGTCAATTTGGCATCATGTATATCCCCACTATCAAAGTTTTTAAGAACGGTTCAGAAGCTCTGTCTTCTGTCGGAGCAAAGAGCAAAGAAGATCTGCTGCAGATGCTCGGTCTGTAATAACATAAGACCAGAACATAGCTTTACATCAGATTGACATATCACCACTCTTATGCCTCACAATTGGGATCTCAAGGCTTCCGAAAGGTAGCCTTGTTTTTCATGAAACTATTTGATACTTCTAAAAAGAACGGCAGGCTTTATGCCTGCCGTCTCTTTTATCTTTGCTTATTCTGAGAACTTCTTGCGGGAGTATCTGTATATCTCTTCCCTGTATACAGGATCATTGATCCCTGCATAGAAGCTGAATGTTGCCTTCGGGAACTTGTCTACGAATTCATCAGCCATTCTGCGCTTGGTATCGTCGTCAGCGCCTTCCGGAATCGGGTCAGGGCATACACCCAGCATTATCTTATCCCCGTATTTTTCGTAAAGCATCTGCGTATTGTTCATTGCCATTCCGGTCCAGCTGTCCCATCCGGCCTTAACAAAGTTGCCGACCTGCTTTTCGAGCATTCCGCAGCTGTGAAGATCAGCCAGCTTGCCTCTGGAATGGATCTTGTCCGTAAGCTGTTTCATATACGGGACGATCATTTCTTCGGCAACGTCAGGGGCAAAGAAGCAGTCCTTTTGAGCGCCCCAGTCATCGTGTACGGTAAACCCGGCGAGATTATCTCCGTAATAGTCGCAGCACTTATCTACGATGTCGCAGTAAAGATCAGTGCATTTTGCGAAGAAATCTTTAACTGCATCCTTCTGGTCGTCGTCGATCATGGCAACAGCTGCCTGTGCGAAGTCCATCATTGAGATCAGTCTTTCAAACCAGCAGCCATTCAGCAGCCACAGGAAATTGGCATTGCCGTTGTTCAGCATTGCCTCGTTCGCTTTAGCGTCACCTTCCCAGTCCCAGGTATTGATATCGGGCCACACTACCTTGTCATACCATTCGTTTGCATCTTCCAGGAAAGGATCACCGGGCCTGACTATCGATCCACCGGCGGATGGAACATAGACCCAGTCCAGACCGAACATGTCTTTCCCTGCATAGTTCGGATCACTAGGCGCTCCGGCTCCGATAACGAAGTGACGGGCAATGTTATCGGGGATGACCGCAGGAGCGAACATGCCCTGAAAGCTGTCCGGCAGCCACACAGGATCTCCGGCGTAAGCTCTGATCCAGTTCTCTTTTTCAGAACAGGGTTTGTTATAGACCTTCTGTGTTCCGTATCTGCTCTGAACTTCTTTAGCTTCGCTGATCTCTGTTTCATTGTAGGGATATTTTTTCCCTGTCATTGTTGATTACCTCCATATTGAATTATATATGATATTTCCTATATGTATTATAATATATGAGCATCTGATTGGCAACCCTATCGATAAGAAATAGTTGTTGAATAGTATTTTTTGACACTGTATCGTCAAATATTTCGAAAGATCACAGTCATCATTAATACTGCAGTATTATTTAAAAAAACACTTGAACAGCCGCTTTGTATATGGTAAAAATAAGTATCGGATTTATCCACCGATACGCAGTCTTTAACCGCGTCTCAGGTAAGTGAGCTTAAGAACTCCGCAGTACCTTGCTACCGTAAAGCCGGAAAACTATTCGCGTTGACTGCAAACGGCTCAAGGTGTTGCAAGTATTTAAACTGTTTTATAAATACGCGCATCATGCTGAGGATGCGTTTTTTTATAAAACAAACCTTAGGCTGTGAAAAACCTCCCTTTTGAAAAGTCGGAAGCCGGCGGGCTTCCGGCGATAATAACACCTGAATCAGGTTTGATATACAGACAAAGGAGCCAATATGAGTTACAAATTCACGCAAAACAAAAGCTGTTACTGTTTCCCCTGCCATAAAGGGATAGACGAAGAGCATTTCAGCTGTCTTTTCTGCTATTGCCCTCTATATGCTCTGGGAGATAAATGCGGAGGAAACTTTACTTTTACCAGCAAAGGCGTCAAGGACTGCTCTCCGTGCAAGATCCCTCATCTTGAAAAGAATTACGAGTATATGCTCAGTAAGCTGAGGATACTGATTGATCAGGTTACGAAAAAACATCTTGAGGAAACCGGACAGACGGTAGAACCGGAACAGCCGAAACAATAGAGAATAAGAGCCTTGCGGCTCTTTTTTTTGAATATTATTGTGTCTGAAATTTGATCAGCCTCGGTTTATCTATTCTTTTTTCTTATCATACAGAATCTAAGGCAGCATATGCCTATAAAGGCCAGAGACAATAGTACCGCTATAGCTGCGTATCTGAATCCGCTCCCTGTAAAGGGGGCAGCGATCAGAAGGCATGCGAATATCAGCAAAGACGCCAGTAACCACCTGAAATTCGAAGACATCAGATAAAGAACATAGATCTCACTGTCTGCCGTATAGCCATCTATATCTTCCTGCTTTATCCCGGACAGCCGTGAAGCGACCGGTCCTATCAGAGGGACAGACAGCATCGTCTTGATATGATTACGCATGAAAGCGCCTTTGTTTTCGGGATGATCGATCAGATATTCGCTTGCAAGGATACGCTCTCCCTCATACACTCCTTCCTGAACCTCGATATATATCTCGTCTCCCGGGATGAAATCATTCCGGTTATCGGAATCGATCAGGCAGTTGACGACATGCCTTTTTTTATCTTTTCCTTCATAGCTGCAGAAAAGATAATACTCCCCTTCCCCGTTGAATTTCAGGTCTTTCGCATCGACCTGCTGGATAACACCCTTAACTCTCACTAAAGTACCTCATCCTACACTCGTTCAGTGTTTTTTATCCTGTCACCTATCGTGAAAACTGCATTTCTGAGAGGTCTGACAGCCAAAGCCAATGCAGTCAGCAGATATTCGGCTCCCATAAAGCTTCCGTTATAAACGAGAGACCATAAGACCGCGCCATAGGCCTCAGGAGCCCATTCCGCAAAGAACAGAACTCCTGACAGGAATGAACAGAACAGCCTGCCCAGAACGCCTATGGTGAACCCGGCGATCAGATCCCTGTACGTTCTGCCGTGAAAGGCGATACCGGACAGACCGAGCATACCGTACGCGATCGGATAGTCAAGAAGGCCCTGAAGCGGAGAAATGACATAAGGAGAGACTATCATATTCAGCAGTCCGAACGCCATCCCGGTCAATACTCCCTGGCGAGCTCCGAACCAGTAGCCTATTACGCTCACAGCGAACATGCTGAATGGAGTCACGCTTCCGCCCTGCGGCATACGGAAGATGATGATGTTATTCAATACAAAAGCCAGCGCGATCGCAACAGAACTGCATGCCAGTGCTGTTGCGCCCTGCTTTTTGTCGCGCGTCATCAGGCTTGAGAGGACAAGCAGCCCGCAGAGAATCGCTCCGACGATGACTTTCCCCATAACGCTGTCAAAAAAAGCCTGGTAATCCATAAAAAAAACCTCCTTTAACTAAAAGGAAGCAAAACAAAATGCTTCCCTACGACGGTACTGACCGTATCAGGTGATAAGGGTTGTATTCTCAGCACGAAGGCTCCCCTAGCATTTTGATTATATATTATATTCTCTTCTGTTTACAGAGTTCTAAGCCATTTTATGAAACTTGACAGTGCCTCTGGGTCTGTCCTGGTATATCCATCGGAAGAAAAACCGTCTCCCAGAGCCTCATTGAACGATGCCGACATATCTTTTAACGACATGTTCAACGCGAAATGAATCTGCGAGACCCCGCTGACAGACAGCAGTTTCGATACGTTTTCCGGTCTTATCCTTCCGGCTGCGGTGATCATGCCTGTACCTGCCTTATCGACATACGCTCTGATCATTTCGGCACCGAGGGCAGCTTCTCTGCGGCCTCCTGCGGTCAAGACCCTTTTTATCCCGTTAGCCCTGAGATAGTCCAGGGCTTCAAACGGATCTTCGATACAGTCAAAGGCCTTGTGAAATACGGGATCGGTATTTCCGCAGGCTTCTATCATCATCAAGGTCTTTTCCTTATCGAGAGTCCCCTGTTTGTCAAGGAAACCGAACGCTATTCCATCCGCTCCATTTCGAACGAAATATTTAGCGTCCTGAAGCATTGCTCCGAAATCGTCTTCGTCATAATCAAAGCCGGAAAATCTCGGACGTATCAAAACGACTATCGGCACATCGATTTTCAAAGCGGCCTCAAGATACTCTCCTGCTGAAGGCGTGAGTCCTCCGTTTTCTATCGCACAACAGAGCTCTATCCTGTCAGCACCGGCTTTATATGCCTCCAGCGCATCCGAGACACTGCTACAGCATACTTCTATCGTCAGGTTATCCATTTATCAGTGAGAGTGACTGTGACCGTGATCGTGGCTATGCATGTGATCGTGACCGTACACGTGAGAGTGTCCATGACCTCCGTGCGCCTCGCCTTCTTCACACTCGAGTTCACTGCAGTCACCGAAATCGAATTGGACTGTCAGGTGCCTGATATCGTGTTCATCTGCGATCTCAGAGCATTCCTTCCTGATCCGGTTCATCTCGGGAACAGTGATGTCTTCAGGCAGGGCGATATGCACAGTAGAAAGGATGTCTTCTCCGTCGAAAGACCAGACATGCACATGATGGACCCCTTTGACTCCCTCAATAGATCCCAGATCAGCCTTGTAATCATCCATATCGAACCCGCCGGGCACCTTCTCAAGCAGTACAGCCACGACGGAAAGTATCGTCTTGACAGACTCGTAGAACAGGAAGGCTGCAACGCCGATCGACAGCAGCGGGTCTATGATGTAAAGGTCGAAAAGCGAGATGAACACACTGCCTATAAGCACTATTGCCCAGCCAAGAACGTCTTCGAGCATATGCAGGCTTATTGCCCTCTCATTTGCCCCGCTTCCCTTATGAGTCTTCAATGCGGCAGCACCATTGAGGACCACACCGAAAACAGATATGATGATCATAAGTTTCCCGTTGATCACCTCAGGCTCCTTGATCCTGTCGATCGCGGCAATCACGACAGTCACACTTCCTGCCACAAGGATCAATGACGTGATCACAGCTGAGATCAGCGAATACCTGCGGTAACCGTATGTATACTCGTCATTGGGCTTTTTCTCTGATACCTTTTCGAGAGCGTATGCAAGAGCAATAGAAAGAGAGTCGCCGAAATCGTGTATCGAATCGGAAAGGATAGCGATACTGTTCGTGATAAGACCGCCTATGACTTCGACGGCAACAAACAATAGATTCATGAATAAAGCAATAAGTATGTTCGCGCTGGAACTGTGTTTGTTTTCCATGAATCGATTATATGACTCATTATCACATTAGTCAATATTTGAGAATAATAATATTTCAAATATTATACAATTTGAGAATCGCTTACATATTAAAAGCCGCCTTCCGGCGGCTCTGATCCTTAATCCTCAAACGGGAAGCGATACTGCGTCAGACCGCATTCATCGCGTATCTGGATTAGTTCCTTCTGTGCTCCTTCGGTGATCGGGTCTCCCGCTGCCCTTTCCCGGCGCTTTTCGTAAGCGATCTCTCCGGCAGTATAGATCCTGTCCTGTCCCGGGGCCTTCTTGGACGCCCTGAGCTCGCGCAGGATATCACCTGCGATCTTTCTGAACACATCCTCGCCCATGAATGCGTTCGTATCGGCAGCAATGAAGTAATGGCCAAGCGGCATCTTTCTCGCGCTACCGTCCTCGGCAACACCCGAGAGCATCTTCATATATGCTCCGGCCTGCAGAGCAGCGCAGAGGATCTCGGTCGCCGTTGCATACCCGTATCCCTTATATCCGGCCAGTTCATCCCCTATTCCTCCCAGTGGAGCGAGAGCGGCGTCTCCGGATACAAGATCCTTCAATATCTGCTCGGAATCCGTCTGCGCGGTGCCGTCGATTCCGATCACCATACCTGCAGGAGTCGGTTTTCCCACTCTTGCAAAGTACTCGATCTTTCCTCTTTGAGTGATGGAAGTGGCGCAGTCTATGCAGAAATCATACGGTTCATCAGTGGGCAGCCCTATGGTCAGGGGGTTGGTGCCCAGCATGTTCTCCACTCCGAAAGTCGGTGCGATCGACGGACGGGCATTCGTTCCCGTAATGCCTATGCAGCCTTCTTTCGTAGCCATTGTGGCATAATACCCGGCTATACCGTAATGGGTGGAATTGCGGACTGCGACCATTCCAATGCCGTATTTGTGAGCATTTTCGATGGCCATCTCCATAGCTCTATGGGCTATCACCTGGCCCATGCCGTTGTTTCCGTCGAGGACAGCTGTAGCCCCGAACTCTTTTACTACTGTTATCTCCGTTACAGGTTTCTGTATTCCTGCCTTGATCCTGTCAAGATAAATAGGTTTAAAGCGATTGATCCCGTGAGAGTCGATGCCTCTCTTATCGCTTTCGAGCAGAACGTCCGCGCAAATGGCAGCATCATCTTTCGGAACTCCATAGGCGACGAACACATCGATGACAAAGTTTGTGATTGTTTCCCAGTCGACGATATTGGATTTAGTCATATTAGCTCTCCCTTCTAATTTATATAATTATTGTATCACTCAGTTTTGTTCCTGCAAATATCAGGTCAGCCGATTTCCCGCCGCGTCATAAAAAAACAGGGAGCACGGCTCCCTGTTTAAGATCATTTCTTGGGCTTGCAGTACTTATCGAACCACTCGGAGATCTCCGTAAGCCTTCTGACTCTGTGAAGAGGCTTGCCCGAACGGGACAGTTCATGGTTCTCGCCGTGGAAGAGCACCATCTTCGTGTCCACGTCCTTCATTATGAGAGCCTGCATCATCTGCATCCCTTCGGGAAGCGGGCAACGGTAATCCTGATCACTGTGGATGAACAGGGTCGGTGTCTTTACATTTTCCGCGTATTTGAGCGGCGAATGGTTCCAAAGCTTCTCAATGTCGGCCGGAGCGATCGGTCCGTCTGCACCGCACTGGTCCGGTCCGAAGAACGGTCCGATATCCGATATCAGAGACATCGAGACCCAGTTGGATATCGATCTCTGGCTGGCTGCGGCCACGAACCTGTCGGTATGCGTGATGATCCAGTTCGTCATGAATCCGCCGTAGCTTCCGCCAGTCTCGCATACTCTCTTTTTATCGATATTCGGGTATTTCTTCAGGACGGCGTCGGTGAAATCCATCAGGTTCTGGTAATCCGTTCCGCCGTAATCATCCCTGATATCGGCGAACTCATCGCCCCTTCCGTCAGAGCCCTTTATGTTGGTATAAAACACTGCATATCCCCTGGCGACCCATACCTGCATCTCATGGAAATAATGGGTCGAATACACGCTGCGCGGGCCTCCGTGAATATCCAGCACCGCAGGGAATTTCGTTTTCTTATCCTCAAAGCCCTCCGGCGCGAGGACCCAGCCGTGCAGTTTCAGTCCGCAGGATTCGTAATCGATCCTTTCCGGCTTTGCCACATACTTTCCTCTGAGCACCGAATCATTCAGATGAGATATATTTCTGGCTTTATCCGCTTTGCGGACTTCTCCGTAGCAGACCTCGGGCAGT
Source organism: Eubacteriales bacterium (assembly GCA_024685545.1). Lineage (GTDB taxonomy): Bacteria > Bacillota > Clostridia > Eubacteriales > Anaerofustaceae > JAAYHF01. The sequence continues at coordinate 24,087 of JAIKVR010000067.1, forward strand.
TTGTTCCACTCCAGAAGGCAGTATGCGATCTTTGCGCCGCTTACATCAAAGAACGGAAGCTCGCCTTCGCCCTCCCAGACAGTGGTCCTGTTCAGTGCGCTGTCGAAAGCGTAGATAGCGTTATGGTCCTCTACCGTGGCCAGTGTATACCATGTGCTGCCGTCCATAACACGCGATTTGCCTCCGCCCAGAGTGCAGTCCCCTGCGACGCTGTTGTTGAGCGAGACCTCGGGCTTGAAGCATTCCTTCAGAGAGTTCTTGCCTGTGTACTCATATATGCGCGGAGTTTCATTCACACCGAATTCCTTCATATCGGTCGCTTCGACATACAGCTTATCCTCGAAGGGGATTATTCCCTGGAAGGAGATATCATTCCTGGTATAAAGCCCGGTGAGCTTATCCTCAGTCACGCTGTAGCAGTACAGATCGTTATAGAGATTTCTCTTCGTGATCAGTTCACCGCCGGAGAAGTAGACCTTATCTCCGCTCACTTCCATGCTTCCGACGCTGAACATTGGCGCGGTAAGACGCTTGACCTTGAACGCGCCTTTCTTATCCTTTGTCATCATAAAGAGCGCTGTACGCTTTTTATTGACGAAACCGGCACCGTTCATCCAGTACGGCAGTTCGTCGAGAACTTCGTAATCTGCTTCCCTGCTCTTTACTTCAGCCTTCTTCTTAAGCGTGGCTTCGTCGTCGAGATATCCGTCCGGGTCGTTTGCGTCTATAGATCCTGTAAGGATATAGCTGTCACCGACTCTTTTTACCGTCCTTACACCGAATGCCAGATCCGTCCACGGAAGCGCTTCACCTCCGTTGACGCTGAGCTTGAACAGATGGGTCTTGCCGGACTTGTCCCCTTCCACATGACGGGTGATGATCATAGTCTCATCGTCATCCCAGTCCACCAGAGAGGAATTCCCTCCGGAAGTCATCTGCAGCACTTTGCCGTTTTTCAACAGAAAAATATCACGGACATACTTATTCCCTTTTTCATCGACTGACGCAGCCTGATAGGCCAGATAAGTGCCTTTCGGACTGAATCTGATGTTCTCGGGAAAACGGAACTTAAACAGGTCTTCGATCTTTATCTTGTTCATCTGTGTCCTCCATAATTGATAGTGATTATACCAAATTATACAAAAATATCAAATATATATTCAACTTTCCGCTTTTCTGTAAAACAATGAAGTGTACACACGCCGGCCCGATATGACATCCGAGCGCATCAGGTCGATCCGCTCTACCGTCATGGTCTCTGTCGGCACCGCGATCTTTTCTGCATCGAACGAGGAGGCCCTCCGTATCAGCGTTATATGAGGCACGGCAGGCTTTCCGTCAAAGGGGACACCGGATCGTTGCAGAGCGGTTCTGACCTTTTCGGCGAGCATTACGATATTCCCGTTATCCTCAAGACCCTGCCATATGATCGAAGAAGACCTGAAGTATCCCAAAGGTCCTGCCGAGATCTCAAAAGGAGAGAAACTGACCTGCTTTAATGCATCATTTGCGGCTGAAGGCGACTTCTGCTCGCCGATAAAGGCAAGGGTGACATGAAGACTGTCCGGGGCCGTATAGGTGCCTTTAATCCCGCATTTCCTTAAAGCCGCCTGGGTATTGATAATTGATGCTCTGAAAGCATCCGACAGCATGAGGGCAACGAACAGTCTCATTGTCCTTCATCTCCCGGCGCATCGTCTGATGCCTCTTCCGGCGTCTCGTTCTGTGCAGCTGAAAAATCCGTATTATCGTACACGAAACGGTAGTAATCCTTATCAACGATATAGGTGCATACGGTCATCTTCGTCTTGATCGAATTGATCATATTGCTCAGGTACCTATTGTACCCTCCGGGAACTTTGCTTTCATCCACCAGCCATATCGCCTTATTGGTCCCCGCATCGAACCTGACATACTGATTTATAAAGCTCTGGTTTGCCAGTATCGCAGTATGGTCGGAATTTGAGAAAGCGTCGACTCCGACTATCAGTCTGGAATCGTATTCCATTCCGAACAGATTGAGCAGCGTCGGCAGAACATCTATCGTGCAGCAGTATTCATCGCAGTAGATATTGTTTTCCAGTCCTCCGCACCAGCAGATCAGAGTGCTTTTGAACTTTCCGATAGCCGGATCTATCTTTGTTCCCGCGAGCTCATTGTATTCCTGCTCGGTCAGGCCGTATGGATAATGATCCCCCGCAAGAACAATGACCGTGTTCTCGTATTTCCCGGCCTGTTTCAGCTGTTCGATAAGGTATTCCAGCGCCTTTTCAAGTTCCATATTGCATGCGATATAAGCCTTTACCGGCTCGGAATAATCCAGATCCCTGACCAGATCCTTATTTCTCGCGCTCATCGGATTGATCGCAAAATTATATTTGTAGTGTCCGCTGAAAGTCATATAGTACGCATGGAACCAGTCATCGTTGATATAATCTCCCACGCTCTGCTCCATCATCTCCAGATCGCTTGTCGGCCACTCGGTAGTGAAAGTCATGCCGTCATCCATGAATTTGCAGGTGTAGCCCAAAGCCGGATGAGTGATGCTGCGGTTGAAATAGCTTCCTATATAGTTATGAAAGGCGTACGTGTTCGCCCCGGCAGCCCTGAACATGTTTCCGAGGCAGAACGGCAGGTAGTTGTCAGCCGCGTATACGAAGCTGGCATCATATTTATTGCGGGAAAGATCGGGGAAAAGCCCCATCTGAAGGGAATACTCCCCGTTGGTCGTCGTGTTCGGGTATGAATTGTAATAATTGCTGAAGATGATCCCTTCGTTCGACAGCTTGTACAATGTCGGCGTCCTGTCTTTGTCTATCAGATAAGGCGAGAAGCTTTCTGCACACAGCATTATCAGGTTATATCCCTCGAAAATGCCTGTATACTGGTTTTTTATCGTGGGAGCCTTATTCATGAAATAGCTGTTCAGATAGCCGATGCGGGACGAAGCGGTCTTTTTATTCAGTGCGGCGAAATCGATGGCTTCTATCTCATTGGGCGAAAAATCGACGGCATCGCGGATGTTCTGTATGACCGCTACGGTGTTGTAGTCGATTTCATCTTCATCTACATGCAGCAGCATGTGTGTCAGCTCCAGACGCATGGTTGTAAGGACTCCGAAATACTCAACGCTCTCGTCGGTCCCGGTCTGGGAACTGTAATAATAGTCATACGGGGTAAAATAGCCGGTCCCGTCGATATGCAGGGCCACGACGGACGCAAGGGTGATTATCACGGCGAGACACAGCAGAATGACCCTGGATCCGTGAGCGTCACCGTTCATATTGAATATCCCGAAATGATCCAGCACGGCAAACACGATGCACGGCAGAAAGATCAGGGCGATCCAGCCGAGGTTCTCGTACACCGTATAGGCGGTCTCCTTGAAAAAGTTCGCTATCGCCGTGCCGCCCATGGAAATCTGGGATACGGAGAAGAACCCTCCGAAGATCTTATGGTATATGAACTGGGATCCGAAGAGTACCGCAAAAAAGAGAAGCAGCAGCATCCCCAGCGCGTCTGCAAGCTTCTTCGGCATGATCGAACTTGCAAGATAGATCGCGATTCCAAGCGGGAAACAGAACAGCAGCATGAATACGGATTTGACGTCGAATCTGCTGATCAGGGCAGAATGCAGCAGCATCTCCTCATAAATAACGAATAAAACGAAAAAAGCTGCCGTGTACGCTGCCGAATAACTGATTTCCGAACGGCGTTTCGACGCAGCCGAAGCTTTCGCATCTACATTTTTCACCGCAGAATATGCCTCCGATTCATCGTTATTATAACACTTCAAATCTTTGATAATGACAAGATTTCCGATAAAGATAACGGTATTAACGCATAATTAACGGGCTGTTAAATATGTTGCAGGCAACAGGCATCTAACGTATAATTATTTTAAAGCATATTCAACATCCTACTGGAGGGAAATCATGAAAAGAACAGCCTCACTTATTCTGATAATTGCTTTGGCGATCTCATTGGCTTCCTGCGGAGCAGGAGACGGCGGAGGGAGCCAATACGGCTACTATAAATCCGATGAACCCTATTACGGCGAGCCTTCCCTTAACGACGAAAGCAGCTCATATTCGCACGCGTCAAACGTTTCCGAAAACTCGCCCGGCAGCAATGAGAACAACGGTGAAGTCTACGATCAGAAGATCATCTACACAGCTGTGCTCAACCTTGAGACGCTCAAATTCGACCAGAGCGTAAAGACCATCAATGAATCCATCGCAAAATACAAGGGCTATATCCAGCAGTCCTACGAACGCGGCGGCGATTCGTTTGACGGTATGCATTCATACACGAATAAGATCCTTACTCTGAAGATCAGGATCCCTTCCGAATATTACGACGCATTCCTTTCGGAAAGAGAGAGCTTCGGCAACGTGACCTCGATCACATACGAAAGCCAGGATGTCACGGGCCACTATATCGACATCATCTCCCGTCTCGAGACTCTCAAAGAGCAGGAACAGCAGCTGATGAAGCTGATGAAGGAAACGGGTTCTCTCAGCGAGATGATCGAACTGCAGGAAGCACTGAGCAATGTCAGGTATGAAATAGAGAACTATACCTCACAGAAGAAATACTATGACAACCAGATCGCCTACTGCACGATAACCATCTATCTTTCAGAGGTCAACACGATCACGGTATCCGACAACTTCTGGCAGAAGGCCGGCAGGGCTGTCAGGAATTCATGGGCTTCCTTCGTGACGTTCCTGCAGAATCTTACGATCTGGCTGATCTATGCGGTACCGTATCTTGCAGTGATCGCCCTGCTGATCTATGTGATTTCCGCACTCAGAAAACGCTATAACCAAAAGCATCCCGAAAAAGCCGCGGAAAGAAAAGCAGCCAGAGAAGCAGCCAAGAAAGGCAGATATTATAAACCGGGATCCATCCAGATCAATAATCCGGACACAGCCGAACAGGCCGACAAGGAACTGTAGACAGCCGTTCCATGTAAACGATAATATCCGCTCATTTTATAGATATTAAGATGAAAAGAAGACCGGGAGCATATCCCCGGTCTTTTTTTTTCCTTCAGGATCATCAACTATTTTTTTACGGTATGAATGATGTGCCGCAGATGAAGGGTTCAGAGATACGAATACCCACGGCTCAATATACTTCAACGACAACAATGGCAGAGTTGTAATAGAAGTATCTCATGACGCCAATTCTCCCATGCAGGTCATGAAACAAGATCTGACAGACGGAACTCTCTTGATACAGAGGAGACACTGACCGAGGAACAGTATCTCAGAAAGCTTAAGATAGCATCTCAAATCGATGAGTTTGGCCAAGCATCAAAATATCTCTACCAGAGGAAGAACAATAAACCGAGGCATATGTCAATGACGGATGTTGTCCGATTCGAATACCGCTCTGCGCGAGTTAAACTAGTTGAAGAAGGCATTAACGAAGGACCTGAGAAAGTCTCCTATATGGTCCATTTTTCAACAGCGGTATCTCCTTCCAATGGAAACGTTATATACAGTATCGGACAATTGAACACTCCCGCCACTTATAGAAGTGTGGGATTCCTGCTTCAACGCTGCAGCTTATGTACGGCGACGTATCGCCGTACACAGAGGCCGCCGGCTCCACAGGCGTTGCGGATTCGGACAGTTCCTGCCCTATCGTGATGGTATGCTGTATTACATGTCTATGCCGTATCCCTCATGTACTCTCTGAGTCCTTCCTGAAGGATGTTCATTGCGGCATTTATGTCGCGGTCGTGCGATGTGCCGCAGACAGGACATACCCAGTGACGGATCTTCAGATCCTTTAACTCACTGTCGGTATTACCGCACACATGGCATGTCTGACTTGAAGGGAACCACCT
>JAIKVR010000012.1 GCA_024685545.1 Eubacteriales bacterium
TTCGTCCGGAAGATCTTGGGGATCTTCTCTTGCTGAACATGAAAAGACGGATAAAAGATCACAACAGTGATTCAATGATCTCTGCAGTCTCGCCCACCAGATCGTTGCAGTTTTTTCCCTTCAGACGTCTCTTCAAGATGAGGCTCGCGCATTTGTTATCGCCGTTTATCTCAAAGAATCGCTTCTCGAATTCTTCTGCTGCTTCGGGCTTCAGAGTTTCAATGATCTTCCTGCCCGCCAGATAGCCACCGCATTTTCCGCCTTCGGATCTCGGCGGAGGAGCTAAGCGGGCTGCTTCTTCCTCTGACATTCCCAGCTTTTCTGCAAAGGTCTTATAAAGACTGACCGAGCAATTGTTGCCGGCTCTGTGATAGGCTCTTCCGCTTTCCTCGAATCCCATATATTTTCCCTTTCTGCTTAGCTCTAATGATCGTAAAAATTTTTTGAGCATATTATCCCTCTCCGCTATTATACCATTGCATTTTCCATCACTTCACGCGCGCGTGATATAATAACCGCATGTGAAGGGCTGCTCCGGCAGCGGTTGGTTTTTCAGCTTTTCGGGTTGAGGGAATGGCAAAGACAGAAAAGTATGACGCGTTTATAAGCTACAGGCACAGCGAACCTGACAGCGAGATAGCGGCCAGATTACAGAAGAAACTGGAAGGATTCCGCCTTCCGGAGGACATAGCAAAGAAGGTCGGCAGGAAGAGGCTCGACCGGATCTTCCGCGATGAGACCGAGTTTGCCGTGGAAAACGATCTGACGCACGCCATCGATGTGGCACTCTTGAATTCGGATTATCTTATCGCCATCTGTTCGCCTGAGTATCTTAAGTCAACGTGGTGCCGGAAAGAGATCGAGTCCTTCTTGAGATTCCATGACAGAAAGCACATCCTGCTCGTGCTTGCAGACGGTGAACCTCAGGATGCATTCCCGCCGGAGGTCGTCTATGAAGACCTCTATAAGATCGGCCCGGACGGCAGGCCATACTGGACAAAGGTCCAAAGAGAGCCGCTCGCCGCCGACTGCAAAGGTGAGAATGCGAAGGAAAGAAACGCAAACATAGACAAAGCCGCGCTACGTCTCATAGCGGCGATCATGGGCATCGGCTACGATGACCTGCAGCAAAGACAAAAGCAGGAGGAATATAAACACACCAGAAACCGTGTGCTTATTGTCTTCGGGGTCCTGGTGGCATTCCTGGCGGTCTGCATAGGCTTCCTTTTCAGGATCGCAGGGCAGAACGTGGAGATATTAAATCAGAACGAAGAGATCGCGCGGCAGAATGAGATCATTACGCTCAAGTATGCGGACACGCTCGCCGCAACATCCGATAACCTGCTGCGCGACGGGAAAAGAACGGATGCCGTTTACGCAGCAAGGCTCGCATTGTCTGATGAGAGGACGGATAACTACAGCGAGCTTGCTACAAAGGCACTTGCCAATGCACTCGGAATCTATGATATGCCTGACAGTTTCGGATGCGACAGCGATGTTCAGCTGCCCTGCTCGGCCCTTGGTGATCTGGTCATTTCCCCGTCCGGAAAATATGCCTCCGTCAAGGGTCTTGACCGCCTCAGATATGTTGTTGATCTGAATTCCGGTACGACGGTCTTAAGCTTTGATGAGAAAGATTATTCGTACTTTGTTTTCGACGGCGAAAAGGGATTTGTCTTCAGAAGACAGGAGAATGATTATGTTTATTTCGATCTTGCGACCGGGACTGAGACTGATCTCGGGATAAGTGAAGCGGATTTTGATCCCAACAGCAAAGGTGAAGGATACTGCGTCAAATCCGCTGATTCTCTCGCTCTGTATAAGGGCAGCAATCCTTTATGGAATATCAACTATATTTCTGAGGGTTTCCCGGAAGGCGGAAGACAGGATGTCAACATTACTTTCATAAACGATACCAACGAATGCTGGATCTTTATCACGGATTACGAAAACCGGAAAACCTTCGCATATGCAGTCGACATGACAAGCGGCAGTTCACGCCGTTTGCTTGTCGCAGATAACGTATGCTTTTCTCCTGTCACGGACGGAAAGAGCATTGTCTGGACGCAATCCGAAGGCGATGGCCATACTCTTTGGATCATGGATATCAATAGCGGAACAAAGAACAGTAAAACTGTCAGTTTCAACTATGAAGCTTTTGTCCTGAATGATGATGTGGTCACTGTATCAGGGGAGGATATAACGATACTTAACAGATCTCTTCAGGAAGTTAACAGGATCAATGCAGGTTTCTATCTCAAGTCATATGTTTCCAGCGATTCGATCTATCTGCTGGATAAAAACTGCCATCTTTATCAGATCAGGAACGGCTCATATGACCGCTATGATACAGTCCCTGAAGATAATGTGTATTCCTGGATGATGGTGCTCAGAAACGGAAAGCTGTATGCCGCCTTACAAGGTGATAACCATATCTATACTTACTCATTCAGGAAGTCCGACTACATGACCGTTACTGCTTCTGATTTTGAAGCACTGACATCCGACTACTATGACTGGGGGTTTATTAAAGAGCGCCCTGTCGCTTCATCATTTGTTGGTCTTATCATGAAGGGCGAGACCGAGTTCCCGGAGAACAGGATAAGAAGAGTCGTCATGTGCGAGAATGCCGGTATGGGTCTTGTCCAGCTATTTGACGGCGCAGTCCACATTTATGATTCCAGCAGCGGCAAGAAGATCAAGACAATCTATTCTATCGAAGGTTCGGTTAGCGAGTTCTATTATGACCGGAACATCGGATATTATTACCTCAGTTCCCAGAACGTGGATGTATATGATGAGGATTTCAAGAACATCTACAGCATCCGCAACTGCATGCTGTCGGGCATCGAAAAACAGAGCGGCGCCATCGTGGTGTACGATCTGACCAAAGGCTTATCCGGCAGCAGCACATATTACTCGGTCCATCCCGTAACGTACGGACAGCTTATCTCCCTGGCTGATAAACACCTGTCCGGCTACGAACCTGATGAGCGCGTTAAGGAGAAGTACAGCCTGGACTGATAACGGAACGTAAAACTGAAAGTTTACTCTCTTTTCTTTACCATCCTGACTATCGTAACGGGTGTGCCTAGAGTCCACTCCTTTTTGCATATTATCATTTGTTTCTTCCATAGATTTTTGCCTCCGAATCCCTTGTTTTCCAAAAGGATCAATCCGGATAACTTGAACTGACCGCGCTCTCCCAGGACGTCGATCCCGGCCAAGCCGCCGTATCGAATACATGTCTTATCGCATTTTCGAGTTCCACGATCTTTGCCAGACACTCTTTGGACAGACCGCCCGGATCCTTGCCCGTAAGCGCAAGGAGC
>JAIKVR010000039.1 GCA_024685545.1 Eubacteriales bacterium
GGCTATTCCCGCAATTCGATCTGGACCTTCTCAAGCGATCCGGATGCGAACTATTCATCCATGACCAGAGAGAACTTTATCGGATTCGGCTGTTCCGCCGCAAGCCTGTTCAGAGATCAGTTCAAGATCAATACATTTGACATGGGCTCCTACTGTGACAGGATCAGCTCCGGCAGCCTTGCCACATCTCTGACGCTCCGCTTTACCGAACGGCAGAGGATGGTCTACTGGCTGTTCTGGACGGCATACAGCACGAGAGTAGATGCAGGCGATTTTCAGCGATTCTTCGGGGTACCGCTGAAGAAGATGTACGGCTTTGAGATCTGGCTTGCAAAGCTGTTGGGGTTCATCAGAGAACATGACGGCGTTTACGGAATGACACTGAAGGGCGCCTTCTATTATCACTACTATGAGAACTTTTACACACTGTCTTACATCGACAGGATGTGGGGCATCATGCGAAAAGAAGCATTTCCGGAGCAGATCATACTTTGAACACTTCCCCACTCCTCTAAGTGGAGGGAGTGTTCGGGAGCATACGCATATCCGTCATGAGATCCGGTGCCCCGATATCGGCATTCCGGCCGTTTGCAGATGCGTATGACCACATAGGAGGAGCAAACAGGAGCATTAATGGATGATGATACTGATCATCCGGCCGGCACCGTATATCAGGATTTCCTGTTGATGAATGGGTTATAAGACCGACCTATCGCTTATAGACAATTTGAGGTTTGGAGATGAAAAATATAACAGAAAAAAACAAAAGGATAACATCGTTATCTGCATTAGGCATTTTAGTGATCAGCTTCCTTTTGATCAGATATCCCCTGTTCAAATTGCACGGCATGATTCAGTGGCCATTGATACTGGCAATTATATGTCTGGCAGTGATTATCGTTTCGTTTGCTGCGAAGGCAGCGATTACTCCAATATCAACATCTGTTTCATATATAGCAGGATTCTTCATAGCTTATATTTTTCAATCAGACGGAACAGATCCGGGCGGTGCAAGAACAAACAACTTATGGATAATCTGGACGATGGCAATTATAGCAACAATTATCGTTTCATCAATACTTGAATCTGTCAGATCGAGGAAAACAGTCCGGTAGATCGGGATTTGCGGAGATGCTGAACTAAGTGAAGACAGGTAATGTTAAATGATAGAGTGGGTATTCTTTGACGTAGGTTCGACTTTGATTGACGAAACGGAAGCCGACCTGCATCGTATCCGTGATATGATTGCCGGAACCGATGTTACGGAAAAGGCATATTGCGAGAAACGCTTTGAGATGATCCGCAAAGGTATCGGAGGAGATCAGGGAGCGATCGAATTTTTCGGTCTGACAAAAACTCCGTGGCACAGCGAGAATGAAAAGCCATATGAAGACGCTATCCAGACGTTAGCCGAGCTAAAGCGCCGCGGAATTAGACTCGGCATTATTGCAAATCAACCGCCGGGAACGACAGAACGCCTTGAAAAATGGAGGATGATCGGTTTTTTTGACGTCATTGCCGCCTCTGCGGAATTAGGGATATCAAAGCCAGATCCTGCTATCTTCCAATGGGCAATGGAACAAGCGAACTGTATCCCACAGAACGCGATGATGGTTGGAGACAGACTTGATAACGATATAGCCCCGGCGAATCGCATGGGTATTCACTCAGTTCGTTTGCTACGCGGGATCGGTGCTTATCATGAACCGCAATCCCGCGACGAAATGCCGGAATACACAATTCGGACACTTGAGGAACTTTTTGATTTAGTTTGACAAATTCCAGTTTGCCGGGATCCTCAAATTGAAAACAGACCTATACATAGCCGGAGGCTGACGCTCGAATCAGTCCCCAGCTTTTCATGTCCTTATCAAGACTCAATGAGAGTACCCCCGCTTCAATAAGCAGTGGGATGAATCGCGCTTGGTACTGGTGAATCCTGATAAACCGGAAACGGAAAAACATCGGACCACTCCACAGCCTGACAGCAAAGAAGCGCAAACGGATTCGCGATATGCTTTCAGCCCGGCAGAGCATTATGAGACAGATCGCAGGGCGATCCACGCAAATTTGAATCAGAAATATCAATATGTTCTTATATTGTAATGTCTGTATGATAAATCAATTTTATATACAAATAATAGAATATATTCATTTATTGACATTGGATATATGCTCAATTATAATAATTATGCAAGTATTAAGCATGTTTTGATATTTGCAGACTGATGAGGATCTGCTGCATTTTCGCGTTTGGGTGAGCCGCTGTGAGCACGACAGCCTGCAGCTTATCACGATAACGGCAGTGCGCTGCTGATATAAAACAATTTAGTCAACAAAGCTCCAGTGCCGCCCGGTCATGCGGGCGGAGAATAGGGAACCATGTGAAAATCATGGACGGTTACCGCCACTGTGCAGTTGTTAGGGTTTGATAAGGATCATTGATCCGCCATTGGGGAGACCTGAGAAGGCATTTCAGACCGCGTGAGTTCAGTCACGACGACACAAGTCAGGAGACCTGCTGGAAGCATACCGGATCATGACGGCGGATAACCGTCACGCCGATGTTCTGTGTGTGCGGGAAAACGGCCGCATGCCTAAAGGCATGCGGTCTTTTCATATATGAGCATCATCAGTGTCAGCACTGATGGAGATATAGATTTACTAAAACAGGAGGTAAAAATGAAAAAATCTATTGCATTGCTTCTTGCCGTTCTCATGTGCCTGGCGATGTTCGCAGGCTGCGGCAAGGAAAACGGCGGAGGAAACGATCCTCAGAAGCAGGAGAGCACCTATCCGCAGGAATACGTGACCTACATGGACATGAAGATCACCGTGAATGCGGAGCCCCAGAGGGTCATCGCAGCCAACACCAACACTGCGGACCAGCTGTACGCCATGGGTCTCGGAGACAGGATCATCGGGGTGTGCTACAAGAACTCCCTGATAAATCCCAAGTACCAGGCCGAGTATGACAAAGCCAGGATCATCAACGAAAAGGCAGCCACGCTCGAGCAGCTCGTTGCGGAAGAGCCTGATTTCGTCTACGGAAGAAGCTCCGCCTTCAGCGAGAAGAACGGGACCACACATGATATCCTCACCAGCTACGGCATCTCTTCCCTCTCGTCCATCGAAGGCTACAAGCTGGGAGCAGATGTGGAAGACGTATACACCGATTTCGAGATCCTCGGAAAGATCTTCAACAAGCAGGACAGGGCAGCTGAGATCATCAACGAGATGAAGACCAAGATCTCTGACGTAGAGAATGCCGTCAAGGACAAGGAAGTCGTAAAGGTGTTCGTATATGACGCGACCAGAGACGACGGCGCGTACACCTGCGGAAACAACTTCACAGCCAAGCTCATCCGTCACGCAGGAGGCGTCAACATCTTCGAGGACATGGAGAAGACCTGGGCCACGGTATCCTGGGAATCCGTCATCGACGCCAACCCCGACGTGATCATCATCAACGACTACGGCAGCGAGACCCTCGAGCACAAGATCGAAGTGCTCCAGAGCAACCCGGCGCTTCAGTCGATTACGGCAGTTAAGGAAGGAAACATCATTTCTGTCACTCTGTGCGAATGCTTCGCAAGCTCGATGACTGCAGATACAGTCGAAAAATTCGCTAAGGCATTCCATCCTGACTGCTTCAAGTAATCATGCTGAAAAAGATAAGCAGACTGCTCAGGGATCATACGCTTTTCTGCTGCATCATCCTGACGGTCCTGTTGATACTTACAGTCATTACCGCGATCTCCCTCGGAACGGCCAAGATATCCTTCGGCACCGTATGGAAGATAGTGCTCCACAATCTTTTCGGCCTGTTTGACCTTGAAGGGATCAAGGAGAGCACCAAAAGCATAGTATGGCGGATCCGCGTACCGCGAGCCCTTCTCGGGCTTGCGGTAGGCGCAAGCCTGACCCTCTCTGGGATCAGCATGCAGGCGTTCACGAAGAACCCTCTGGCTGAGCCCTACGTACTGGGCATCTCGAGCGGAGCCTCCTCCGGAGCAGTGCTCGCAATGCTCGTCGGCGTGTATCTGCCTTCGGGCAAGATGATGAGCGTGGCTCTAGGCGCGTTTTTGGGCTCCGTCGTTTCAATAATACTGGTATATGCTCTCGCAAGGACTTCTGGGGAAATAGCGCCGATAAGACTCGTTCTGGTCGGCGTGGCAGTGTCCGCGATACTCAGAGCCTTTACCAATTATCTGGTATATACCGCCCCTGCGGAGGCAGCCGTCAGACAGGCCACCTTCTGGATGCTGGGAGGTCTTTCGGGAGCCGAAGGCAAGGACGTCGCCCTTCCGCTCATAGTAATGGTGATATCCTTCGTTCTGCTGATGATCATCGCCATGCCCTTGAACGCCATGATGATGGGAGACTCTTCTGCCGTCACCCTCGGGGTAAACGTCAATCTGATAAGGAAGATACTTATCTTCGATTCAGCCCTCCTTACGTCCACGGCTGTGGCAGTGAGCGGGTGCATCGGATTCGTAGGGCTCGTGGTCCCTCACATAGTGCGGTCCCTCGTGGGAAGCGATCACAAGAAGGTCATCCCTCTGTCACTTCTCGGGGGATCCCTGCTTCTGATCTGGGCAGACATCGCCGCAAGGATGATAATGCCTCCCATAGAGCTTCCGGTAGGGATCATCACCGCTCTGTTCGGAGGACCGGTATTCCTGTGGATGATCAGAGCCAGAAAGTATTCTTTCGGAGAATGAGAACGCCATGCTTAAAGTAAAGAATTTGAGCTTTTCCGTGGATGGAACTGAGATACTGCATGACGTATCGCTGGAAGTGCACAGGGGCGGATTCGTCGGCATACTCGGGCCAAACGGAAGTGGGAAGTCGACCCTGCTGAAGAACATCTACAAGGTATTAAAGCCCCAGAAGGGCGAGATCGAACTGATGGGTCAGGATCTTCTGGCTATGACTAACAGAGAGATGGCGAGGCTTCTCGCCGTAGTCGGACAGGAGCATGAGAGCAGCTTCGATTTCCTCGTGGAGGAAGTAGTCTTAATGGGCTGCCAGGCAAGAAAGAGGCTTACCGAGGGCTTTGACCAGAATGACCGCAAGGATGCGCAGGAAGCCTTAAGACAGGTGGATATGGCGGACTTTTCCCAGAGGAGCTATCTGAGTCTCTCGGGAGGAGAAAAGCAGAGAGTTCTCATCGCCAGGGCTCTGGTCCAGAAAACGGATCTTATGATACTCGACGAACCGACGAATCATCTGGACATAGGCAGCCAGATAAAAACGATGAATCTTCTCAAGAATTCCGGCAAGACCATCGTCGCGGCCCTTCATGATCTTTCAATCGCCGCAAAATACTGCGACACGATCTTCGTTCTTCAGAACGGAAGAAACGTGGTCGACGGAGATCCGAAGGAAGTCATAACCCAGTCTATGATCAGGCAGCTTTACGACATAGACGTTTCGCTGTTCAGTCATGACGGAGAGCTTTATCTGCAGTACAAAACCGATTAGATCAGGCTTTCATGAAGAGATCGGAACAGATTTGAACAGACAGTGGAAGGAGTGCCGTTTAGCAGGATCGGCACTCCTTTTTATTACGTTCAAATGGCTTGACCGGCCATAAGAATGAGATGACAGCGAGACGGCAACAACCCTCATCAAAACGAGAAAATCAACTTACGGACGCGTATGTATATTTTCTAAAGGATTTATGTTTAAATTTCTATCGGCCTTAAGTTGTTTTTGACTATGCTTTTTTAGATGATCTGATGAATTTTAACGCAAACAGTTTAGGTCAAACAGGATCTGCTGGACACTCGCAGATGTTTAGGCAATTCAGTATTTTATGCAGGTTTCGCGAAACAGCAACTTACCATTGATCTGCCATTTTTGCAGTTAGTCTGAAGAAAGTCGGATACCCGTACAGCACACTGTCAAATAAATGAATAAATTGACATAACGCTTGACAAACAGTTCACACGGCTTTATTATAAGCATATAGTCAATTTTCCGTAAAATTGACTATATGCGTAAAGGAGATTATTACGGCAATGAATATGGATTATGCTTTAGCAAGTCTAAAGGATGACAGGACATATACCCGAAATGACTTGATCGAAGTCTTTCGCAAAGAAAACGGGGATCTGAATGACAGTACATTCAGGTGGATGCTTTATAATATGCTGCTTAATAACAGACTGTTCAAGGTGGGATATGACGAATACACCATTTCTGAGCAACATGTTTTACCTGAGTTCCGCCCATTCTATACTGAGGATGTTTTAAAGGTCAAGGGCATGCTGGAGGAAAAGTATCCCGAACTATCATTTGTGATGTTTGAAAGCGTGGTACTAAACGAATTTTTAAATCAGCAGATTGCCCAGAATACTGTTTATGTTCAGGTTGAAAAAGATTTGAGCGCCTATATTTTCGATACTCTTAAGAAGGAATTAGGAGGCATGGTTTTATACAAGCCGAACAGAACGGAATTTACCAGATACTGGACACGAGGCTGTGTTGTGGTTCTGGAGCTTATCAGCCAGGCTCCGTTATCACCGGCACAGCCCCATGAGATCACGATGGAGAAGATGCTGGTTGATATCATTGCAGATAAGAGCATAGAAGCGACGTACAGTCCGGCGGAGCTTCCTGATATATTCAGAAATGCCCGAAAGAACTACAGAGTAAATATCAAGAAGATGAACCGATATGCCGGTCGAAGAGGAAAATCGGAGATAATACAAAGATACATGTCAGGCGAGATACAAGATGCTGTCTAAAGAAATATATACTCAGGAATACATCAGCGAATTGAGAGGGCGGACAGGAGATGATCCGCTGATGATCGAAAGAACGCTGTTTGCGTTTGGACTGCTTGAAGCCATAAAAAGCGTTGACATGCCCTTTGTTTTTAAAGGCGGAACTTCTCTGATGCTTCTTTTGGATATACCCAAAAGATTCAGCACTGACATAGATATAGTAGTTGAGCCCGGCACGGATATAGACTCATATATCGAAAAAGCGAAGACGGTTTTTCCATTCTTTGACATGGAAGAAAATGTACGTAAAGGAAAGAACAATATAGAAAAAAGACATTTTCGGTTTAAGTATCGGTCGCCGAGCAGCGGAAAGGAGGTAGTCGTTATTTTGGATGTTCTTTTCGAGGAACGGCAATATCCGAATACGGTTTTTAAGCCCATTAGGAACAGCCTGCTTTTAACTGAGGGCACGGATCTGACTGTGGAAATGCCGGATGTGGAAAGCATTCTAGGAGATAAACTTACAGCATTTGCTCCTCATACTACGGGGATTGAGTTTGGACAAGGTAAAGAGTTAGAGATCATCAAACAGCTTTTCGACTGCGCAACTCTTTTTGACGCGATGAGGGATTATGGAGTCGTAAGAGATTCTTACAACAAGGTCGTCCGCTCGGAGATGTCATATAGAGGTCTTACTTGTCAGGTGGAAGATGTCCTTAAGGATACGATTAGAGGATGTCTTTGTATTGCAACGAGAGGAAGTAGCAATCCTGATGATTTCAAATACTATATCAATGGAATCGGAAGAATCAGAAATCATATCATAAGCCAAATGTTTAACGGAGAGGTAGCCGGTGCATATGCGAGCAGAGTGATGTATCTTGCAGCAAGTATGCTGACTGAAAATGATGAAATTCTAAAAATATCGGAAGCCGGAGGATATACCACACAAAAGGCGGAAGTATTCAAACCGAAATGGTTTTCATATTTGAGAATAGTTGATCCGGTATCATACGGATACCTGATAGAAGCATCAAGGCTACTCAAGGATGTAGAGATCTAAAAATGAAAAGTATTAGCCAGAAAATGGTGTGTTATGGTCTTTCGAGGATTTCAAGCTGTAGATTGGCAGATTGAAATCCTATGTCTGAAGGAATATGCAGATTGTTACAGTGAAAAAAGCCTCTTCGGGGCATTACCCGAAAAGGCTTTTCCTGCAATTGATATTATTCTGTGAAAACCCGGCCGGAAATTTCCCGAAGCTACTGTGAAACTCCCTGGGGTTTTTCCGGAAACGAAGCAGCTCCGTCTGTTTCCTGCGCGACGCAGCCGTGTTCCACACGGTATATCCTGTCGCATACCATCTCGCACAGAGTCCTGTTATGGGAGATGAAGACGAAGGAGGCTCCCTTCTCTCGCTGGTATTCCCTTAGCATGTTGATGATCTGTCCCTGGGAGATGACGTCCAGCATGCTCGTCGGCTCATCCAGGATCATCACCTCAGGCTCGAAGGTAAGGAGCCTCGAAAGCGCCGCGCGCTGAAGCTCCCCTCCGGAAAGCTCCGAGGGTTTTCTGAGAAGATGTTCCTCATGCAGTCCGAAGCGCTGTATGCTTTCTATGAGTATCTCCTTCGAATATTCGATATTGAAAATCTTGTAGGGCTCCACCATCGACTTTATCAGAGGGAGCGCCGGATTGAAGGTCACCTCCGGATGCTGGAAGAGTATCTGGATATTCCTTCTTTCCTTTCCCCTGAAGGGATAGGATATCTCCTTTTCATCGTAGAAGATCTTTCCCGACGTTGGCTTAAGGAGGCCAGAGAGCATCTGGCCGATCGTGGATTTCCCGCTCCCGCTGCTTCCGAAAAGACCGATGGTCTCCCCTTTATCCAGCGTTATATCCACGTCCAGGGCGCCGATCGTTTTTTCGGAGGAGCCGGTACGGCTGTCGTAGATCTTAGTAAGTTTTTCAGTTCTTATCCTCATACAGCCAGCACCTTACCTTTCTGTCGCCCACATCGAACAAGGGCGGCATCTCGCTGCACTTTGCCGTGCAGTCCTTGCATCTGTGTTTATATCTGCACCCTCCCTTGCCGAAGTCGTCGTGGGACGGAGCGAAGCCTACGTTGTCCACTATCATCCCGTTCTCGGGGATGGCCTTTACCATATCCCGGGTGTAGGGATGCAGGGGATCGTTCAGTATCTCTTCGGTGGAGGCGAACTCGACCTGAGCCGCCGAGTACAGAACGCATATATGATCGCTTATGCGGCTCGCGAACATCAGATCGTGTGTGACGCACAGAAGGCTCTGCTCCGTCAGGCGGTTGAGCGAATCCACGACGAGGGATACTCTCTCCTCATCCAGACCTTTGGAGGGCTCGTCCGCCAGAAGGATCTTTGAGCCCGCGATGATCCCCATGGCGATCATCGCCCTCTGCCTCATCCCTCCGCTGAAGGTATGGGGATAGGATGCCGCAAGCTCCTCTTCGTTGCCCATATTGAGGGTCTTCATGACCTCGACGCTTTTGGCGACAGAATCCTTCTTGTCCCATCCCTGATGCTCCACCAGAGGTTCCCCGACCTGTTCGCCGACTCTCATGAGGGGATTGAGGCTCGCTCCTCCTCCCTGGGGCACATATGAGATGAGAGCGCCTCTGATCTTGTCGAGCTGCTTTCTGTTCATCTTCAGGATGTCCTCGCCGTTGAGGAGCACCTCTCCCGTGACGACGGCGTTCTTGGCCAGCAGGCACATGACCGCCAGAAGCAGCACGCTCTTGCCGCTGCCGGTCTCCCCTACCAGCGCTATCCTGCCTTTGTCCGGCAGGGTCAGCGTCACATCCTGCACGGCCAGCACATCGCTGTCCGCGCTGAAGCTTACGGATAGATTCTTTATCTCAAGCATACCTCACCTCACTTGTTCTGCTGTCCGTAATAACCGACGAGCATGAATCCCAGCACCGCGAGAGACGTGCATATGATGGGAGGAAGATACCACCAGTACAGTCCCCTGATGACGCCGTTTCTGAAAAAGGCATAGTGAAGGATGCTTCCCCAGCTCTTTTCCCCGAACTCGCCCAGTCCCAGAAAGCTCAGGCTCGCCTCCGTCATCATCGCTCCGGAAACGGACATGGCGCCTCTGGAGAGGATGATGTCCTTTATGTTGGGAGCCAGGTGCTTGAACATTATGACCGAGTCCTTCTGCCCGATGGCCTTCTCTATCTTGATGAAAGGCTCCTCCATGAGGGTGAGAAGACGGGAACGCAGTATCCTTGCCGTGCCTGTCCACGAGGTGATGCTTATCGCCACGATCAGGCTGAGCTTACCAGGATTGAGATAGCATACGAGCAGCGTCGTAAGGGCAAGCCCGGGCACGGCCATGGCCAGGGACGTCAGGGAGGTGATCAGCCTGTCCACGATGCCCCCGTAATAGGCCGACAGAAGGGCAAACGTCGTCCCGACCAGGGTCGCGATCACCGCAGCGAAGACCCCGATGAGCATGGACACCCTCGTACCGTAGATGAGCTCGCTGAAGATGTCCTGTCCGAGATCGTTGGTCCCCAGCAGATGAGCGCTGTCAGGTCTCTGATAGACGTTGATGCTCGTAATGGCAGGGTCATAAGGCGCCAGCTGCTCGCAGAAGATGGCGATGACAATGAAAATGCCGATGATGACGCTTCCGACGATGACGGGGAGATTCTTCTTTTTCTTCTTACGCATTGACTTTCTCCTTTATCCTCGGATCTATCAGGGCAATGACGATATCGCTCAATAGAGTTGCCAGTACGACGCATACGGCCGAGATCAGGAAGCACAGCTGAGCTGTGGGGAAATCCCTGTTGGTGACCGCCTGGTAGTACAGCTGGCCCATGCCCTTCCAGCCGAAGATCGTCTCCACGATCATGGAGCCGGACAGAAGTCCTCCCATCTGCATGCACATCGAAGTGATATACGGCAGCATGGCGTTTCTCATCACGTGCTTGAAGAGCACCTTTCTGTCGGGCAGTCCCTTGGCTGCGGCCGTCGTGGTATAGTCTTCCCTTCTGACCTGGGAGACGCTGGATTTCATCGTCATGAAATCGCTGAAGGTGCGGAACATCACCATTATGATCAGAGGCAGCGCCATGTGCAGCATAAGATCCTTCACATACTCAGCGCCCGTGAGCATCCCGCTGGTCACTCCGCTTATCGGGAAGATCCTCAGCTTGTAGGAGAATACGACGAGCATGAGTATGCCTATGCAGTTGGAGGGCACCGTATTCATGAACAGGGATATCGGAGTCATTATCATGTCGAACTTCCCTCCCGGGTGCCAGCCCGCTATTATCCCAAGGACCGCGCCGAACACTCCCCCGAGTATCAGCGTGGGAACGGAGATGAGCAGCGTCCACTTGCAGCATTTCAGCACGTTGTATATCACGGGCTGGTTGTTGTTGTAGGAGACGCCGAAGTCCATGGTGGCGATGCTCTTTAAGTATTTCAGATACTGAATGTGCAGAGGGTCGTTGAGCCCGTATTTCGTGATCACGCGCTCCAGTTCCTCGGGATTGTTTTCCAGAAGAAAATAGTAATCCTCTGTCCCGATAAGATGCTTTATGACATCTCCGGGCATGAAGTGCACCATCAGAAAGGAGATGGTTATGATTACGTAGATGGTGAGGATACTTGTGAGCACCTTTTTTAGTATGTGCCTGGCAGTCTGTATCTTTGCATTCTTTTTATCCATCGGTGGTATACCAAAAGGCTGCCGCGCCACCCCGGGCACGGCAGCCTGATACTCTGTTTATTTAGCTTTGAGCGTGGTCCAGGTCTTGTTGTTGATAACGCCCCATGACGGGAAGTTATCCCAGCCCTGGATCGCATCCGTCCTGTAGGGGAAGAAGCTCTTCGTCCAGCCGAGGGATGCTCCGATGAGCTGCTCGCTGAAGATCTCCTGCAGTCTCTTGATATGGGATACGAATTCCTCCTCGGAGGAAGAGGCAATCATGTTCCAGACTTCTGAGTTGAATTCGGGATCCTGGCAGGTCCCCCAGAGCCATGAGCTCTCCCTTGAGGTGCCGGGCTGAGGCTCGTAGACATAGTAACGGAACGCCGTGGATGTGCCGAGGGCCATTCCGGAGGTGGTGTAGCCGATGGCGATGTCATAGTTTCCGTCAAGGATGTTGCTCTCCCAGATCTCGCTGTTGGCGATCATCTCGGGATCGATATGGGTCTTGATGCCGATCGCCTTGAGGTTGTCCATCATGACTTCCGCGATCCTGTTTCGGAGGTTCATGTCCTTCGAATACTGAGGAACGACGAGAATGTCGAGCGGGCTGCCGTCCGGGAATTCTCTGAAGCCGTCTCCGTCCTTGTCGACGTATCCGGCCTCGTTCAGGATCTTTTCGGCCTCTGCCGTATCCTGCTTGAACTTCGGATAGGTATTCACGAAGCCGAGGCACGGAGGAGCGAGCAGGTTCGAGGTGGGAACTTCGCCGTACTTTCCGCCCTGGACGTTCGCGAGCAGATCCCAGTCGAAGCACTTGAGGACGGCGTTTCTCATGTTGTAATCGGAGAATGCGGGCCTGGTCATGCCGAAGGTGATCTGGTTCTGTCCGGCATAGTAGCTCTCGCCGATGTCGATGTTGGGATCCGAGGCGACCATGTCGATCAGTGTCGCGTCGATGGGTGATGAATATGCATAATAGCAGTCGATCTCATTGTTCTGAAGAGCCATGAGCACGGCAGTCTGGTCAGCGTATGTCTTTATAGTGACCTTGTCGACCGTGATCTCGCCGGCGTAGTTGTTCTGAGGGATGGCTTCATAAACGGAAACGCCCGCGTCCACATCCTTGGAGACGAGCTTGTAGGGGCCGCAGCCGATCGCAGCTCTCTCGTCCGTCCAGCTGCCGTAGTCCGGATTTCCGACCATTTCCTTCCAGATATGCTCGGGGATGCAGCCTACGGTCATTGCTCCTCTGAGGAGGAACTGATACGCGTCGGGCTCCGAGAAGGTCAGTCTCGCGCTTCCCTCTCCCGTAAGCTCCCACTTCTCGAGATGGATGAGATAATTGGATTTTGCGGTATTCTTGAGGAAATCGAAGGTGAACATCACGTCGTTGCCCGTGACGGGCTCCCCGTCACCCCACAGCGCAGTCGTCGGGAACGTGAAGTCCAGTACTTTTCCGTCATCCGATATGTTGAACGACGTCATGAAGTACGGCTGGACCTGTCTGTTCTCGTCGATGTAGACCCAGTTGCCGTGTACGAAACCGATGTAGTTGATCCTGCCGAAGATACCGCCCTGGCTTAAGATGTTGAAGGTATCGTTGGCAGTGGTGGTGCCGATCCTGAGTTCAGCCACGTGGCCGCCCGATTTGGAGCCGCTGTTGCCGCCGGATGAACCGCAAGCAGCAAAGCTGACTACAAGGAGAGCCGCGATCAGCATGCACAGGATCTTTGAATAGCTTTTCTTCATTGCTACCTCCGTAAATATTTTTGCCTGCCGCTACCGCATCTGTCTGAAAAAAAAAACATATACCTGCCGGTATATGAAAAAAATCTCATAGACTGGTGTCGGCAGCACTACGTTGTACAGAATAGATGTTGCGTATCTGTCTTATCCATCTTAAATGGCTTCACAGTGACCCACTCGAGGAGAATTTCACTCGCTTCCGCTCTCCATCTACCTTATTAACTTGACTAGATTATAGCAGTGCCGTTAGCACAAAGCAACACTGTTCGTGCATATTTATAAGCTTTTCGGCACACAGCAAGGCATCAAGCAGACCGGCGTTTGTCCGCTTTACCGGCGGACCTTCCCTGCTGTCAGAGGAACCGATCCGGACCCTGCGTTCCTCCTGCACGCTTCATATTCAGGAAAAGCTTTGCTGGGCAAATTGATGAAATGCGGTATAATATCATTGAAAGATCCGTCCGGATCATAAGGAGAAGAATCATAACTGCACGCAAAAGCGATCCGACAGACCGTTTCGAGGGAGAACCGACGCTGTTCGCCGTACGTGCAGGCGCGAAAAGAAGGATAGTCACTGCATTGATCTTTGTTTTCTTCATTCTTGTAACTCTCGCCGGGATATTCATGCTTAAAAGCGTGTACATATCCGTTATGGGATTCGGCGCTATGATATTGGCATTCTGGCCGTTTGCAGATGCATTCGACCGCATAGAAGTCACTGACAAGCGCATCAAATACTCGGCATTCAGCAAGATGACGGCAAAATCCGAAGACATCCCGCTGGACGCATTGGCCTCATGTACGGAGATCATGGACGGATCCGTGATCGAATTGCTGTTTGTGATCGGCGACTCACGGACACTGCAGTCTATCCGGCGTCTGCAATTCAGTTCGGCAGACGAAAATGCCATTCTGCTCACACAGCTGCCATGTCCCAAATATGAGGAACTCAGACAGATCCTCGCGCTCAATCACAGATGAATGATGATACTGATCATTCGACCGGCACCGTATAAAACCCTGTCGGTGAATGAATTATTGGATCGATCTGTCGCATATAGACAAATCGGGATTTATGGAGGTGAATTTATGAATAACAAAGGTATTGGCGCAATATTCTGTTTGATCTCAGCTGTTTTAATGAGTGCACGATACATAGCAGCAGCGATTTTCATGAGTAATGTGGTGAGTTGGGATAGTTC
>JAIKVR010000029.1 GCA_024685545.1 Eubacteriales bacterium
CCGTCGACTACGAATATGATAACGTCAGCCATCTCCATCGCAAGGAAAGCCTGACGGCGCATACCTGCCGGTATGGTCTCATCAGAGTATGGCTCGATGCCTCCAGTGTCTATCACGTAAAAGGCGTTTGAGCTCCATTCAGCCTGAGCGACGACTCTGTCCCTCGTCACTCCGGGGGTATCGTCGACTATCGATATCCTGCGTCCCGCCAGACGGTTGAACAGAGTCGATTTTCCGGTATTGGGCCTTCCGACCAATGCAACATACGGTTTATTCATCTTTGAAAATCTCCCTTAGGGCCGCGACGAAGCCGAACACATCGCACGGCACCCTGACTGCTTTTGCCTTCAGCGCGTCCGAGACCTCTGAAAGCGTCACGCCGTCAAGAAAAATATCCTCATCCTCTTTCAGCATCACTTCAGGGATGAGGAGCGTTTTCCCTTCCGCTTTTCCCTGAATCCCTTTGATTATATCGCTCCCGCAAACAAGGCCCGAGGCCGTTACGAATCCGCCGAAGAACGCGCTGTCTATGCAGCATACGTCAAGGGTGGACCCGCATTCCTCATTCAGCCTGTCCGCGAAGGAAGTGATGATATCCCTTCCGAGGACGCCGGTGATCAAAGTCGCCCTGATCCCTGTCAGATCATCCGCTTCGGGACCTGTGAAATAATCCTCTTCATCCTCGAGGAAGCTTCGCAGCATGCCCACTCCGTTCTCTATCTGGGCATACTCGCCGTAATGCCTCTCAGGCGGGATATCCCTTCCCGAAAGAAGGTAGAACTCGTCCGAGGCGCAGAAACACACGGAATCATCCTGAGCCTGTACTATCGCATTGTATCTGTCCACCGTGTCTATCACTTCAGACGCCTCCGTAGGCGTGAACTTCCTGAGCGGATACAGTCCTTCCCTCCTGCCTGTCAGCCCGACCGGAACTACGGACAGGCTCCTCACCGCAGGCATCAGTGTGATTATGTCCTCCAGCGAGCGGACGAGGTGCTCCTTGTCGTTCACATCCGGACACAGGACGATCTGCAGGTTGAACTCTATTCCGCCGTCCCTTAGCTGCCTGAGGCGCTGCATTATCTGAGAGCTGTGAGGATTCTTCATCATCATCCTGCGCAGTTCGGATTCAGTGGCATGGACGCTGACGTAAAGGGGACTGAGCTTCTTTTCAATGATGCGCCGGAATTCCTCATCCTTCAGGTTGGTGAGGGTTATGTAGTTTCCGTAAAGGAATGAGAGCCTGTAGTCATCGTCGCGCACATAGAGGCTTTCCCTCAGGCCCCCGGGCATCTGGTCCAGAAAGCAGAAGATGCACCTGTTGGCGCACAGCTTTGTCCTGTCGGCGCACGGGTTCTCGAAGCTTATGCCGACAGGCCTCATGAAGTCGTTTTTGATCCTGACTTCCCTGGCGGCGCCTTCCGCGTTTTTCACGGTCAATGACATGGAATCATCCGCCTCGGCGAAGAGCATGTCGATTATATCATAATCCGCGCTGCCGTTGAGCGCGGTGATCTCCTCGCCCGGTCTGATCCCCGCTCTTTCGGCCAGAGAGCCTGCCTTGACGAATGTCACTGTTTTATCCATCGCTACCTTCCTTCATCGCGCTGATCAGGTTCATATCAGGGTCTATGTACAGCGTCTTCTGTTTCGTATAGGTCACATGACCAGGCGTTGACTGCGGGATCTTCCTCACGTTCTCCACAGGCGTGTAATCTACCGCGACTTTCCTGGAATCCGCTGCTGCGGAACAGTATACAGCCGCCTGAGCAGCTTCGTAAAGAGCTTCTTCACTGTATGAACCGTTATTTGTCCTGAGTATCACATGCGCCGCGGGATAGTCCTTGACATGCAGCCATATATCGCCCGGCATTGCGGTTTTGAATGTGAGTTCCTCGTTCTGGCGGCTGTTCTTGCCCGCCAGGATGGTATATCCGTCGGAGGAGACGAATCTCATCGCCTTCAGTTTTTCGGGTCGGGAAGTTTTGCTGTTTCTGGAAGGCCTGATCCACCCTTCCTTTAAAAGCGCTCTTTCCACTTCCGAGGCCTCGGCGTAATTCTCGGCTTTGGTGAGGAAATACAGCTGTTCTCCAAGAAATTCCCTGTCCCTGCGGCTCTTGGCGATCAGTTCGTCAAGATGGGCAAGAGCCTTTTTCGCTTTATCGTATCTTTTGAAATAAGCGTTTGCATTCTCGGTAGGATTAAGGCGTACGGAAAGAGAGATCTCTATATCCCCGCCGGCTTCATCGTAAAAATTCGGGAGAGTGATGCTGTCCATGCCTTTTTTGATCCTGTAGAGATTGGAAAGGATAAGATTGCCGTACATATTATATCTGCCGGAATCCTCGGCTTCCGACCTTTCTTTCTCACGGACTTCCAGCTTGCGCTTTTCCCTGTCATACAGCGAAGAGAGAGAACGTATCAGCGAAGAATACCTGTCCCGGACAGTGTCGTTCTGCGCTTTGGAACGGTAATACTCGTCCAGCATCCCGGAAAGATGCGGAAAGCTTTTTTTCCTATAGTCTTCGTAAACGGCATAGCCGCCGTGCGAAAAATCCCTGAATCTGCCGTCCGGTTCGATGTATATATAGTTTTCCGCGCTGTCGCAGGCTTTTTTCATTTCTGCGGCAAAAATGCCCGGCAGGTTCCTGAGCTCCTCTCCTGTGATCCCGCTTATCTTTTTGCCGTACTCCGGATGGATGCGCAAAAAGCTTTCCGCAAATTGCCGCGATACACCGCTGAATGTGTCGCACAGCGCGGTCTTAACGTCTTTTTCCCCGGAAAGGCTCAGCATCCCGAGAGCCTGCGAAACGTCGCAGTCAAAGGGGTCCAGCTTCTCGTTCGGCGGATAGGAGTAGTCAAAGTTGGGCATGACTTTGCGGACAGAGCTCTTCAGGCCCGATACATGCTTGACGGCATCAACTATCTTCATATTCCTTTTGTCAACAAGGATGATATTGGAATACCTGCCCATTATCTCCACGGAAAGCATGAGCGGCACCATTATGCCTGAAGAACTGAGAGCCTCTATGTCGAAAAGGATGACCCTGTCGAAGTTATGCTGCCGCACGTCCCTGACGATGCCTCCGATCAGGTATTTCCTCAGAAGCATGCAGAAAGAAGGCGGGTATTCCGGGTTGTCGTATGAAAGGCCCGTGAACTGCGCCCGCGGACTTTCGGCCGAAGCGGAAAGCAGCAGCGGGTCCTTCTCGCGCCCGGCAAAGTATATGACTACCTCTTCCCTGGCCGGCTGGTATACTCTTGATATCTTGCAGCTGGTAAGGGCTTCCCTGAATTCTCTGGCGGCTGCGTGAGCCGCGATCCCGTCGAATGGCATCTTCCCCTCATCAAAAGACCGCAGGGTTTTCCTTGCGGCCGGTATTATGTATTAAGCAGTTCCTGCACGACAGGGAGAAAATGGATAAGATACCTTCCCTCCCTCTCGATCCTGATACAGTCTTCAAAGACCGACTTCGGAATGGATTTCCGTCCCCCGCTCCTGGCATTGTCGTACAGCGGCTTCAGACGGTCTATGCCCATCGCGTAGTATTCATTATGGTCGCTGAAATACACGAGGATGAAGGCTATGCCGTCCTGACGGGCAAATTCGTCCATGAAGCGTATCTGGTGCTCATGTATGTTGTATATCGGGAGGCTGGCGCCCTTGGTCTGTTTCGCATCGAAGCATACCGGGATCCCCTGTACGTTCCCGATATAATCCACGGTGGACTTATCATCGAAATAGGCCAGCGTGATCACCCCGCGGGAGCTGTCGATCTCGACCGGCGTTATCGGAGTCGGGATCTTCTGTATAACAGCCAGTCCGTCTTCCAGATATTCCCGGTTCGTCATATTGATCATTTCTTCCAGCTCGGAGCCGCGCAGTCCGCGGCTGCGCTCCGAACTCATATCAGTATTTTCCGGAAGAGCCCAGCACGTCTCTCATCTTATGCGCGACCATGTTCTTGATGGCTTCCCTTCCGGGCTTGAGGTATGTCCTGGGGTCGAATACGTCAGGCTGTTCGAAAAGCACTTTTCTGATGTTTCCGGTCATTGCCAGCCTCAGGTCGGTATCGATATTGATCTTGGCTACTCCCATGGTCGCCGCTTTGCGGAGCATATCCTCGGGAACTCCTCTGGCTCCGGGGATCTCGCCGCCGTATTTGTTGCAGAATTCCACGAACTCCTGCGGGACGCTCGATGCTCCGTGCAGGACGATCGGAAAGTCGGGCATGAGGGAATGGACTTTGGCAAGCCTGTCGAAATCCAGCCTCGGCTCCCCTTTGAACTTATAGGCGCCATGGCTCGTTCCGATCGCGATAGCCAGTGAATCCACTCCTGTCTTCTCTACGAATTCCGCAGCCTGGTCAGGATCGGTAAAGAGGGCGTCCGCTTCGCTGACGTTCACGTTATCCTCGATGCCTGCGAGCTTTCCGAGCTCAGCTTCAACGACTACTCCCCTGTCATGGGCGTATTCAACGACTCTTTTCGTCTCCCTGACGTTCTCATCAAAGGGCAGCTTGCTGGCGTCTATCATGACGGAGGAGAACCCGTCATCAACGCACTGCTTGCAGATCTCGAAATCCTCTCCGTGGTCGAGATGGAGCACCGTGTCCAGTCCTGTATCCTCCATCGCGGCTTCCACCAGTTTTACGAGATAAACCGTCTTCGCATACTTCCTTGCGCCTGCGGAGACCTGCAGGATGAACGGGCTGTGCTCCTGCTGAGCGGCTTCGGTTATGCCCTGGATGATCTCCATGTTGTTGACGTTGAATGCTCCCACAGCGTAGTGGCCCTCAAGAGCCTTCTTAAACATTTCCGTGCTAGTGATAAGTGCCATATTTGCCTTCCTGTTTTTTTATGTTTATTATTTGATATTACTGTTTAGATTTATGATGTTCAGCCGCAGGTCACGATATTCATGCCTTCGGTATCAAGGCCTTCCAGTGATTTGGAATTGAGGGCCAGAAAGCATTGCATGTCGTTCATTTGGCAGAGTTTTTCTATCTCGTTGAGTGTATATTGTACAGCCTCGGCATCCCTTGTCTCGATTATCTTGACAAGATTGTCGACGAACAGGCGGTTGATATCATAGTTTCCGGCGACAAGGCCGCAGAGAAGCCCTGAGAATTTTTCCTTTGAATCCACGGAGAATTCCTCGGTGTTGATGAAACGGATCCGGCTGCTCACCGCGAGTCTGTGGTTATTGCTGTGGTCGATATAGACTATCAGCCCTTTTGTATTATCGAGTTCGCTGTTTGCCATATCGATCAGCTTCTGGGTCTTCCCGCTCCCCTGGGGACCGGTGATTATGGTTATCATTTCCCTCACCTCTTTCATTTGTTACTGAATGAAACTGATCTCATTATACAACAAAAACGGCATAATAGCGAATTTTTGTATCTGAAGGTCGATTTGATTATCATAATTCAGCGATAATGCTCCCGCTTCCGTAAGCAGCGGGAACGTTCAGGCAGGACGACATCACCGCTATACTGATCAAATCATTCTGTCTAAAGACAAAACAGGCCGAAACCTTTTTCCGGTTCCGGCCTGTCTGCTATGCTTTCGCACAGTCCTGTCCTTCATGGTTGTTTTGGAGTTTCGCAACGATGAAAGGCGGGTCCTGCCCGCCTCGCTGTCCGATAATTCAATCTGTGATTGATCTTTTTCTGCCGGCAAGCAGAATGAATGTGCATCCAAGCAGAACTGCCATGAGCAATATCCGTGGCAATTGCGATGTGTCTCCCGTCTGCGGAGCTTCCGGATTAGCAGCTCCCGCATCAGGAGCTTCCGGATCAACAGTCACTGTCGTTTCAACTTCATTGTCATCAAACTTGACCGTAATGACATGTTCTCCTGCACTCAGTTCTTCAAGAACGTCAGCACTTATTGT
>JAIKVR010000032.1 GCA_024685545.1 Eubacteriales bacterium
GTTTTTTCCGAAACGGTAAAGAAACGGGGCTATGCTGTAGAACAGCTTTTATATCGTCTGTATAAAACACAAAGAACAGTACGAAGGACCCAAAAAACTTTATACAATTTACACAAAACAAGTGTTTTCTCCACGAAAACACTTGTTTTTTCGACTGTGTTGATATATTATGTCAAACACTTGTTTTCTGATTTTCGCCGATAACATATTAGTATTTTAATTAACGAAAGGAGCGGGAAAACTTGTTCCGATATGTAGTCAAACGCGTTCTTCTCGCGATCGTCACAGTTTTTATAATATGCGCCATAACATTTTTCCTTATGCACGCCGTTCCGGGCGGACCTTTCAACAGGGAAAAAGCGCTTTCGCAAGCCACTATTGACGCTCTGAACGCAAGGTATAACCTGGATAAGCCTCTTGGCACACAGTTTCTTCTTTATTTAAAGGGACTGATGCACGGCGATTTCGGAGTATCTCTCAAAAACGGGCGTGAAATAAAGGCGATAATCGGGGAGTCCTTCCCGATCTCTGCCAGGCTCGGGCTCTCCGCCATCGGAGTCGCGTTGCTCCTCGGAACAGTGTTCGGAAGCATCGCGGCGCTTACCCGGAACAAGCTCCCGGACAGGGTGATAATTTTCTTTTCGACGCTCTTTACCGCGGTTCCGAGCTTTGTTCTGGCAACACTTCTGCTGCTCGTCTTCTGTATAAGGCTCGGCCTGCTTCCGGTCTGGAGCACGGACACAAGGAGTTATATCCTTCCGGTCATTTCACTGGCCGCCTATCCGATGGCCTATATAACCCGACTTTCCAAGACAAGCATGCTCGACGCTCTTTCCCAGGACTACATACGCACTGCAAAGGCCAAGGGCGTTTCCAAATGGAAGATCATTTTCAAGCACGCTCTGAGAAATTCTCTTATACCCGTCATCACTTACGCCGGGCCACAGATCGCCTATATAATTACAGGCTCGATGGTCGTTGAGACTGTTTTTACGATCGGCGGACTCGGGAGTAAATTCGTCCAGTCCATAAATAACCGCGACTACACCATGATCATGGCGACCACTATATTTCTTGCGACTTTAATGGTAATAGCAAACCTTATCTGCGACCTGCTTTACAAGGTTGTCGATCCGCGTATCCAATATGATTGAGAAGGAGGATTTCAGCATATGAATGAAGAAATAATGCCGAAAAAGGCCCCTCTCAGTCTCCAGATAGACCTCAGGAAATTCGAGAAGGCCACAGACGAGGAAAAAATACAGCAGGACGTAATGACCGAGAGCACCTCGTTTTTCAGGGACGGAATGAAAAGACTAATGCGAAACCCTCTCGCCGTCATGAGTCTGATACTGCTCGCCGTTATAATAATAGTGATAATTGCAGCTCCCATGATTGTCCCGTACGGCTATGAGGAGATGCTCTCCGTTAACGGAAAGCGCGACAAAGGCGCCAAAAATCTCGCTCCCTTTACATACAGCGAGGCTGAGCAAAGATATATTGACCAGGGTAACAGCCGTTTCCCGCACATTTTCGGTACGGACGAACAGTGCCGCGACTATTTCATAAGAGTCATATACGGCGCCAGAGTCTCATTGACCGTCGGTTTCTTTGCCAGCATTATAGTTCTGATCATCGGTCTTATATACGGCAGCATATCCGGATATATAGGTGGCAGGACTGACCTTATAATGATGAGAATAGTAGATATCATCTATTCTCTCCCCGATATGCTGATGGTCATTCTGCTCAGCGTCGTATTGCAGGAGATACTGCATTTCAAATCCGGTTCAGCTCTTGCAGCGCTCGGCACCAATATGGTTTCGCTGTTTATCGTATTCGGCCTTCTGTACTGGGTCGGCATGGCAAGACTGATTAGAGGTCAGATACTCTCCATCAAGGAGAACGATTATGTTCTGGCCGCTAGATCGATCGGGGCAAAGTCCGGTCACATAATCAGAAAGCATATTCTTCCGAACTGCCTCAGCGTTATTATAATTTCGACAGCTCTGCAGATCCCTTCGGCCATCTTCACGGAGAGCTACCTCTCTTTCGTAGGCCTTGGAGTCCAGGCTCCCATGCCCTCTCTGGGTTCGCTTGCAAACGCTGCCCGCGGAGGACTTCAGTCGTATCCATACAAGCTGGTATTTCCCGCGCTAATGATCTGCATCATCGTCCTCTCCCTGAACCTTCTCGGAGACGGACTGAGAGATGCCTTTGACCCGAAACTTAAGAGGTGAAGATATGGATAATTACGAACATCTTTTAAGTGTACAGGACCTGCAGACTTCATTTACCATTGACTCCGGAGAGGTCCAGGCGGTCAACGGCGTCAGCTTCAACCTCGACGCAGGCAAGGTCCTGGGTATAGTCGGTGAATCCGGCAGCGGCAAATCCGTTACGGCCTATTCTATTATGCAGATCCTGGCTGATAATGGCAGTATTAAAAGCGGAACTATTCTCTATAAGGGCGAGAATATAACAAAATGGAATGAAAAGCAGATGAGCTCCTTCAGGGGCAAGTGCGTCTCAATAATCTTCCAGGATCCCATGACGAGTCTGAATCCTGTTTTCACCGTTGGGAATCAGATTAAAGAGGCTATAGTCCTTCATACGGATAAGCGCGGCAAAGAAGCCGAAGCGCGCGCGCTTGAGATGCTCACCCTTGTCGGGATCAACGAGCCGGAAAAAAGGCTCAAGCAATACCCCTTTGAGCTTTCAGGAGGCATGCGTCAGAGAGTTATGATCGCTATGGCTCTTGCCTGCGAGCCTGATATCCTTATTGCAGACGAGCCTACTACCGCCCTAGATGTTACTATTCAGGCGCAGATCCTTGAACTCATGCAGGATCTTCAGAAAAAAATGGGAATGGCTATAATAATGGTCACCCACGATCTCGGCGTCATAGCCGAGATGTGTGACGAGATCATCGTAATGTACGGCGGCAGGGTCTGCGAACGCGGAACCGCGGATGAGATATTCTACAATCCCCGCCATGAGTACACCAAAGGTCTTCTCAGAAGCATTCCCGAAGGCAGCCGTATGAAGGAAAGACTGGTTCCTATCGCGGGCACGCCTATCAATATGCTCAGGATGCCGAAAGGCTGCGCATTCTGCCCGAGATGCGACGCAGCTATGAAGATATGCCTTGAAGAAATCCCTGAGGAGATCTGGATAAACGAAAACCACAAGGCCTCCTGCTGGTGCAATATCCGGGATCAGATACTTGCTGGGGAGGGAACGACAAATGAGTGACAATATTCTTGAAGTAGAACACTTAAAACAGTATTTCCCTATCAGAACAGGCTTTTTTGAGACAAAACCCTTAAAAGCTGTCGATGATGTCTCCTTCAGCATAAAGCCCGGCGAAACCCTGGGTCTCGTCGGAGAATCCGGATGCGGAAAGACTACGGTCGGGCGTTCCATAATCCGAATCTACAAACCGACTGACGGCAAAGTCACTTTCGACGGAGAAGAAATAACGGACAAGAATATCCTGAAGATACGCCGAAAGATGCAGATGGTATTTCAGGATCCTTATTCATCTCTTAATCCCAGAATGACGGTAGAAGACATAATCGGAGAGCCTCTGGACGTACACAAAATGTACAAGACCAGAGCCGAGCGCCGCGAAAAGGTCCTCTCGCTTATGGAAACGGTTGGTTTAAAACCTGACCATGCTTCACGCTATGCCCACGAGTTTTCCGGCGGCCAGCGTCAGAGGATAGGTATTGCGAGAGCTCTCGCTGTCGATCCGAAGTTCATTATTTGTGATGAGCCGGTCTCCGCCCTGGATGTCTCCATTCAGGCCCAAGTCATCAACATGTTCGAGGATCTCCAGAAGGAGCTCGGGGTGGCTTATCTGTTTATCGCGCATGATCTTCTGGTCGTTCAGCATATATCAAACAGAATAGCCGTTATGTACTTAGGTCATATGGTGGAGCTGGCTGACGCCAACGAGCTCATGGATAATCCGGTCCATCCCTATACCGAATCGCTCCTCTCTGCTGTGCCAATCCCTGATCCTAAAATTGCAAGAGCCAAACAGCGTATCGTTCTTGAAGGTGATGTACCAAGTCCTCTGAATATGCCTACCGGCTGTCCCTTCAGGACCAGATGCAGATACGCGACAGAAGAATGTGCTGCCCGCTGCCCTGAGCTTACTGACCGCGGAAACGGCCATCTCGTCGCATGCCTGAATAAATAGTATTGCTTTTTGCTATTTAGTGTGATAGAGTACTGAACCGATATATTAATCGATAAATCTCTGATTGATTGCAGCATTCAGATATTTATAAATCAATTCAATTTAAATGGAGGAAAACAATGAAAAAGTTTTTAGCGCTCATCCTTGCTCTTTGCATGGTTTTCGCTCTCTGCGCCTGCGGACAGGCAGCAGCTCCTGCTCCGGCAGCCCCTGCTGAAGCAGCTCCCGCAGAGGAAGAAATTCCCGATGCAGCAGAACTCGTAAGCGATGCATTCATCGATCCGGTTGCCGATTGGGCACAGTATGATGAAATGATCGCCCAGATCAAAGCTGAGACCGATTATGCAAAACGTACCGAGCTTATGCACGAGGCTGAGGACGTTCTCATGTCCAACTATTGTGTCATCCCTCTGTACTACTACAATGACATCTATCTGCAGAAGGACTATGTCTCCGGAATGTACTGCAACCTGTTCCAGACCAAGTTCTTCATGTACTGCGAACTTGCGAACGGTGCCGATACCCTTCGCATCAACCTCGCATCCGAGCCTGACTACCTCGACCCGGCTCTCAACAGCTCTGTTGACGGTGCCTGCCTGGCAGCCAACTCCTTCTCCGGCCTCTACACCTACAATGCAGATGGTATTACCGTTCCTGCATGTGCAGAAGGCTATGAAGTATCCGAAGACGGACTCACCTACACTGTCACCCTTAAAGACGGCCTGAAATGGTCCGACGGCAGCGACCTCACCGCAGCTGATTTCGAATATTCCTGGAAACGCGCTGTTGATGAAAAGACCGCAGCCGACTATGCTTACATGTTCGACGGTTTTGCCCGCACAGAAGATGGCGCACTCAATGTTACAGCAATAGACGACAAGACTCTCGAGTTCGTTCTTGCTGCTCCCTGCGCCTACATCGAAGACCTCATGGCTTTCCCGAC
>JAIKVR010000010.1 GCA_024685545.1 Eubacteriales bacterium
AAAAACGGAGGCAGGCAGGTCACTGTTGAACCGCCGCTGGTGCTCCACGGCGAGGACGGCAGCTACACCGATGAGGTGTACGGGATATACCATATGGAAAAACGCTGACACAGGAGGGGGAAAATGCAGCTTTTCATTAAACAGAAGGTCTTATCCTTCAACGATCAATTTACAGTATACGACAGCAATCAGCAGGTTCTCTACCGCATAAGGGGCGAGCTGTTGTCCCTGGGCAAGAAGCTGCACATCACCACGGACGACGGACGCGAGATCGCCCTGGTGACGCAGAAGCTTCTCACGTACCGCCCTCGTTTTCTGGTCTATATCGGGGGACGCAGGGTCGCGCAGATCATCAGGGAGATGACTCTGATGATCCCGAAGTACGACGTCATAGGCCCCGGCTGGAGAGTCAAGGGAGATTTCCTCAATCACAACTACGAGATCTTCGGCAGAAGGAATTCGTCCATTGCCCGCATCACCAAGAAGTGGCTTTCCTGGGGCGATACCTACTGCATAGACGTGCCGAATCCGTCGGACACGATCCTGGCCATGTGCGTGGCTCTCACCATTGACTGCGTGGACGCCGAAAGACAGGCGTCCCAGGCACAGTCGTCGATGACGGCAGGCGACGAGGCGGCAGGAGTTAAATAACAGACTTAACCAACGTACACAGAGGAGCCGGAAGGCTCCTTCTTTATATCCGCATTCCTGTTTCAATACCCGCGTCTTTTATGCTAAAATACGAATCGGAGGCATATATGAGGATAGGTTTCGGCTATGATGTGCATGCCTTTAAGGAAGGCAGGAAACTGATCATCGGCGGAGTGGAGATCCCGTACCGCATGGGACTTGACGGGCATTCCGACGCCGACGTCCTCACCCATGCCGTGATGGACGCCATCCTGGGCTCGCTCGCCCTCGGCGATATCGGGCAGCACTTTCCGGATAACGACGACAGCTACCTTAACATCGACAGCTTCATCCTTCTGGGCAGGGTCAGGGAAATGATGGAGGAGCACGGCTACAGGCTCGTCAACCTCGACAGCGTGGTCGTAGCCCAGGAGCCGAGGCTCTCCGGCTATATCCCCGAAATGAGGGAGAGATACGCCAGGGCGCTCAACGTGGACATGAGCCGCATAAGCGTCAAGGCCACGACGGAGGAGCGCATGGGCTTTACGGGCAGCCTCGGAGGCATCAAGGCATACTGTACCTGCCTTATCGACAACGCGGACAGTGAACATTAACAGATAAGGCAAAGGAGAAGAATATGAAGCTATATAACGATATGACAAGAAGGAAAGAAGAATTCGTTCCCATCAAAGAGGGGGAAGTAAAGATGTACAACTGCGGGCCGACGGTCTATAACTTCATCCACGTCGGCAACGGCAGGGCTTTCGCCGTCTTTGACGTGCTCAGAAGATATCTTACCTATAAGGGCTATAAGGTCACCTACGTGCAGAACTTCACGGACGTGGACGACAAGATCATCAACCGCTCAAAGGAGGAAGGGATCTCTCCCAAGGAGGTCGCCGATAAATACATAAAGGAATATTTCGTTGACGCGAGGGGCCTTGGAATAAAGGATGCGGACGTGCACCCGAGAGTGAGCGAAACCATACCCGAGATCATACAGTTTGTTCAGGACCTAATCGATTCGGGCCACGCCTACCAGAAGGACGGAGATGTCTATTTCGATGTCTCCAGCTTCCCCAATTACGGGCGTCTTTCGGGCCAGAGCATCCACGACCTTCAGTCCGGGGCGAGGATCGAGGTCAATGACGAAAAGGACGACCCCCTGGACTTCGCGCTCTGGAAGGCAAAGAAGGAAGGCGAGCCCTACTGGGACAGCCCCTGGGGACAGGGCCGTCCGGGCTGGCATATAGAGTGCTCTGCGATGAGCTGCAAATATCTGGGAGAGACCATCGATATCCACTCCGGCGGATATGACCTCATATTCCCGCACCATGAGAACGAGATCGCCCAGAGCGAGGCGAGGAACGGAGTGCCCTTCGCAAAATACTGGCTGCACAACGGCTATATAAACGTCGATAACGTCAAGATGTCCAAATCCCTGGGCAATTTCTTCACGGTAAGGGACATAGGCGAACTGTACGACCTGGAGGCTGTCAGGTTCTTCATCCTTTCGGTCCAGTACCGCAACCCGATCAACTTTTCCAAGGAGAGCATCTCCCAGAGCGTAGCCGCTCTGGACAGGCTCTATAACGTCAGGGATAACCTGGACTTCCTCATCTCTAATTCCGAGGATAAGCCGGTAAGCGTCGGGGAGGTCGATCAGCTTTCCGCCATCGGAGGATATGTTGAAAAGTTTGAAGAGGCAATGGACGACGACCTGAATACCGCCGAAGCCATAGGACAGCTCTTCGAGATGGCCAAGGCCATCAACGTGTTCGCCGGCAATACTGTCTCCCGCAAGGCCCTTGAAGAGGCAAAGAGGCTGTTCATGATCCCCTGCGGGATTCTCGGCATACTCGAGCGGCGCCAGGCCGAGCTGCTGGACAGCGAGATCGCCGAACTGATCGAGCAGCGCCAGCAGGCCAGAAAGGACAGGGATTTCGCCAGGGCCGATGAGATAAGAGACCTCTTAAAGGAGAAGGGCATCACCCTGGAGGATACCAGAGACGGAGTCAAATGGAAACGGGGAGTGTAAATTACAGGGTATTGTACAGACGGTTCCGCCCGCAGCGGTTCGATGAGATCGTCGGGCAGGACCACATCATTCCTATACTTAAGAACCAGATAAGAACGGGCAATATCTCCCATGCATACCTCTTTTCGGGGCCCAGGGGCACAGGCAAGACCAGCGCCGCCAAGGTCTTCGCGAAAGCGGTGAACTGCTTGGATCCCCAGGACGGGGAGCCCTGCGGCAGGTGCGCCTCCTGCATGGCCTCGGAAGATCAGGCCTTCACCAATGTCACGGAGATCGACGCCGCCTCCAACAGGAGCATCGACGATATCAGGCGCCTTAGGGATGAGGTGAACTTCCTTCCGGTGGGAGCAAAGTACCGGGTTTATATAATCGACGAAGTCCATATGCTCACCAACGAGGCCTTCAACGCGCTGCTCAAGACGCTGGAGGAGCCACCCGAGCATATCATATTCATATTCGCCACGACCGAGATATACAAGGTGCTGCCCACTATCATCTCTCGCTGCCAGCGCTACGATTTCAGGCGCATCTCCGGAGAGAATATGAGACAGAGGCTCACCGACGCCCTTTCGGGCATAGGTGTGACCTGCGAAAAGGGAGCGCTCGATATGATCATCGCCGCCTCCGACGGGGCGCTCAGGGACGCCTGGTCTCTGACCGACAAGGTCCTGTCCGCCAGCCAGGAGGGAACCCTCAGCGAGAGCGCGGCCTCATCCGTCCTCGGCATGAGCTACGGCACTGACCTTATGGCCGCCGCGGAGGCTGTCTCCGAGGCAGACACGGGGAAAGCTCTGGGCAAGCTGGGTGACATGATAGACGCGGGCATGGATGAGGACGATATTCTATCGTCCCTCACGGAGTATTTCCGCAGCCTGATGATCCTGAAGAATGTAAGCGATTACGACAAGATGCTCTTCAAGAGCGAAGGATATATACAGAGCCTTAAGAGAAGCGCTCTTTCGGTGAGCGACGAGGATATAATCTCGTACATGGCCGTGCTCAGCGACGTAAGGGTGCAGAGCCGCTCCGGAGGCAATATGCGCTACGCCCTGGAGACCGCGGTGCTGCGCATGTGCGACAGGGACAGGCTCAATGAGAACCTGAGCCTGAAGGCGAGGATCGAGAAGCTGGAGAAAAGGGTGGAGGCGCTCGCCTCCGTCCCGCGCGAAGCCCCGCAGACCGCCTCCCGCCCCTCAGAGATACTCAGGCGGGCCGGAATAGATGCCCCGGCAGGACAGAAGGCCGAAAAGCCCTCAGCGCCTGAAGCAAAAGCCCCCGCCGCAGACCAGCCGGCAGAGACCGGCGCGCAGGATACGCTGAAGGATCCCGGCGTCGAATACCTTTCCGCGGTCAGCGCCGTTGATGAGGACGGCATAGATGTCCCGGAGGAGTTCGCCGTTTCTCCGGACGACAAGGATGTTCTGGCGGATATCGCGAGCCACCTTTCGGGCTGCGCCGAGTATATCAACAACCACTACAGGGACCAGTATCTCTGGAGCGTAATATCGGATTTAAAGCCTCTTTCCTTTGACGGGGACACGCTCACGGTATATCCTACCGGAGTATCCGTTCACATGATGGACAGCTTCGACGAGCATAAAGGTCCGGCCAGGCTCTCGGAAGCCCTGAGGGTGAAGACGGGCAGGGAGATAAAAATAACAGTCACTTCTCCTCCGAAGAAGAACGAAAAAAAGAAGGACAATATCGAGCTGGCCCGCGAGCTTCTGGGCAGCTTGGAAGAAATAAAGGAAGAATAGGGGAGTCGCAATGGCAAAATATCAGCAGCCCAACATGAATAACCTGATGAAGCAGGCAAAGAAGATGCAGGAGATGATGGCCGCCGCCCAGGAAGAGATCCTGGCGATGGAGTTCGAGGCTTCAAGCGGGGGCGGCGCGGTCAAGGCAGTCGTCACCGGGGACAGGAAGCTCAAATCGCTCTTCATCGATCCCGACGCGATGGCTGACGGCGACAGCGAGATGCTCTCCGACATGATCGTCGCAGCGGTAAATGAAGCGCTCGTCAAGGCTGACGAGACCAGCGCGGAAAAGCTCGGCAGGGTCACCGGGGGACTGAACATCCCGGGAATGAGATAAGATGCAGGCAGCTCCGATACAGAGGCTTATCGCCTCGCTTTCAAAACTTCCCGGCATCGGCCGCAAGACCGCGCAGAGACTTGCTTATTTCATCATCAAGAGCGACGGTGATTACGCCTATGAGCTCTCCGACGCCATCGCCGAAGCGAAGAAGAACGTAAAGTACTGCAGCGTATGCGGCAATATCTCCGACAGGGATCCCTGCGAATACTGCTCTGCGCCTTCCAGAGATCAGTCCGTCATTTGCGTTGTCCAGGATTCCAAGGATATCATCGCCATCGAACGCACGAAGGAATTCAAGGGACTGTATCATGTGCTCGGAGGGGCAATCTCTCCGATGGAAGGCATCGGTCCCGACGATCTGAGGATCCCTCAGCTCATGGCCAGACTCAATTCCGCGGTCACCGAGGTCATCCTTGCGACCAATCTGAACGTGGAGGGCGAGACCACCGCCATGTACGTCGCGCGCATGATAAAGCCTCTCGGGATCAAGACTACCCGCATCGCCCGCGGCATCCCCGCCGGCGCCGACCTGGAGTATACCGACGAGGCGACGCTTTCCAATGCCCTGGAGGGCAGGAGAGTCATAGACTGAATATCACATGCTCATTACGGTAACAGACGTTTCAAAACATTACGGCTCCGAAGAGATACTCTCCGGAGTCAACCTGAGGATAACAGACAACGACCATATAGGCTTTATCGGCCTCAACGGCAGCGGCAAGTCGACGCTGCTCAACATCATATCAGGCTCCATGGCCGCGGACAGCGGGTCCGTTTCCGTGACCAACGGCACTACTATCGGCTTTCTGCACCAGAATCTCGGGATCGACAACGGCAGGACAATCTACGAGGAGACGCTCAGCGCCTTTGACGGCGTCATTGCGATGGAAAAAAGGCTTGAGGAGATCCGGCACGGGCTGGAGACCGAGACGGATCCGGAAAAGCTTGCCTCCCTGAACGAGGCTTTTTCCTCCCTGAGCGAAAAGTTCCAGGCTGCCAGGGGCTATTATTACAAAAGCATCGTCACGGGCACCCTCAAGGGGCTCGGCTTCGACGAGGATTATTTCGATATGCCTGTTTCCGTCCTTTCCGGAGGCCAGAAGATGAGGGTGGCCCTGGCAAAGCTGCTCATCGAGGAGCCGGATCTGCTTCTGCTGGACGAGCCCACCAACTACCTGGACATGTCCGGGACCGACTGGCTTGAAAGCTATCTGAACGGCTATCCGAACGCCTATATAGTCGTGTCCCACGACAGGTATTTTCTGGACAGGACGGTAAGCACCATCTGGGAAGCCGACAGGTCCGTGCGCGTCTACAGGGGCAATTATTCCGCTTATCTGAAACAGCGGGACGACGAGATATACGCGCAGCAGAGGGAATACGAGATACAGAGCGAGTATATAAAAAAGCAGCGCGAGATCATCAAGCGCTTCCGCTCCTATAAGCGTGAATGGAGCTACGGGCGCGCCGCCGAACGCCAGAAGATGCTTGACAGGCTGGAGAAGGTGGAAAAGCCGGAAGAGAAGAAGACGGTGAATATCTTCTTCAACACCCAGAAGGTCATATCGAAGAACGCACTGAAAACAGCGGACCTTTCGGTCGGCTATGACGGTGAGCCCCTGGTCACCGGGATCGATATGGAGATCTTCCACGGAAAGAAGATCGGCATCTGCGGGGACAACGCGACCGGCAAAACGACGTTGCTGCGCACGGTTTTAGGGGAGCTGGAGCCTGTCAGCGGAGAGATCATCTACGGGACGGGAGTGCTGATGTCCTACTTCGAGCAGTATCACACGGATCTAGACAGGTCAAAGACGATCGTGGACGAGCTGGTGGATTATTCCGGCGCGGATACCCTTGACGTGAGAAACGTCCTGGGCAGCCTGATGTTCTCGAACGACGAGGTTTTCAAGACTCTCGGAGTGCTCTCCGGCGGAGAACTGGCCAGGGTCGCCGTGGCAAAGCTAATGCTTACGAAAGCCAACCTGCTCCTTTTGGATGAGCCCACCAACCATCTGGACATATCCTCCAAGGAGGTGTTCGAACAGGCGATAAAGGATTACGAGGGCACCGCGCTCATCGTTTCCCATGACCGCTATCTGCTCAAGGCCATATGCGACGAGATACTTCTGATCCAGGATGGCATGGCCTATTATTTCAAGTGCCCGTATGAAGAGGCCAGGGCTCAGTTCCCGGAGAGGGAAAAGACCTCGGCAAGACGTCAGGCCGCACAGGCGGAAAAAAGCAGACAGCAGGAAAGCAGAAGCAGGGACAGTTCGCTGAGCAAGAACGAGCTTAAAAGGCTCAGAGCCAGAGTAAAGGAGATAGAGGGCCTTCTTGCAGAGCTCGACCGGGAGAAAGCCCGGATCGAGGAAAAAATGAAGGAGGCGGACTTTTACAAGTCCGCCGAATGCACGGATATACTGCTGAGATATAAAGCCATCCCGACAGAACACGAGATGCTGGAGGAGGAATGGCTCGAGGATTCCTATAAGCTGGAAAACAGCTTTGCGTAGTTGCACTTAAAGGGCTTATGCTCCTGTTCTATCCTTTCGCAAAGCCTGTTGTATATGTCGGTCACCCTGTCGCCCCCGGGAAGGGGGCTTTCTTTTTTGAGAGAGGCATTCTCTTCGGGAAGCCTGTTCAGTATTGAGATCACTTCGCCGTAGGAGAGCATCTCTTCGGTCTCTTCGGGCTTATATTCCGGAGGCCAGTCCGTGAATCCGATGCTGTTCTTTTCCTGGCGGAAGGAGAGCTTTTTCACGGTTTCAGCCTGGTATACCACGGTCAGCGTGGAGAGAGCGATGAGCTCCTCGTCTTCGTTCCCGTCAGTGAAGCTTGCGGTGTATTCGCTCAGCAGAGCAAGAGGGAACGGATCGTCTGCTCCGGCGGCGGCATTCTTTACTGCCTGGGTGACAAGGGGCACATAGTAGGACGCCTGCGGGGCGGCCGCGCTCAGGTTTGAAGCGTTCTGCTGCTGCATCACCCTGGTGCTGAGCGTCTTTATCTCCGCCTTGAGCAGCATTGCGGCTTCGGCATTCTCTTCATCCTCCGAAAAGGTGTTCAGCTCACGGTCGAACAGATCGTAGTGTATCTCTGATATTACGCCGCCTGATACCGTCAGCTTCAGGGCGGCGGCATATCCGCTGTTGTCGTAATAATCGGTATATACGATATATTCCCCGTCATTATAGGCGTATTCCGGGGCATCGGGGGTTATCTCCCCTGAATCGGGATCGTTCACCGTTTTCTTGGCACCGCAGGAGGAAAGGAAGATCAGCATCAAGGCTGTAATGAAGCAGATGAGCTTTTTCATGGCCCAATTATAAACCCATGCGGCTAAAAAAACAAAACAGTTAATTTCGTGGCCGATTATTTGGTATAATAGAAAAAAAGAAGAGAGTATCATGGCGCAGTTATATTACCGTTATTCCAGCATGAATGCGGGAAAATCCATAGAAGTCATCAAGATCGCCCACAATTATCAGGAACAGGGCAAAAGGGTGCTGGTGATGAATTCCGCCCTCGACACGCGCTACGGCACCAACGTGGTGGCTTCGCGCATCGGAGTGACGATGCCGGCCATACCTTTTGATGAGAATACCTCCATCATGAAGGTCTACGATGACGCCATGGCCGAGGACAGCGCGCGCATCCACTGCATCCTTATCGACGAAGGACAGTTCCTTACGGCCGAACAGGTCCGCGAGCTTTCCCGGATAGTGGATAATGAGGGCATCCCTGTCATAGTCTACGGGCTCAAGAACGACTTCTCCAATCATCTCTTTGAAGGGAGCGAGGCGCTGCTCATCTACGCCGACAAGATCGAGGAGATCAAAACGGTCTGCTGGTTCTGCGACAGGAAAGCGACCATGGTGCTCAGGGTAATAGACGGCAAGCCCGTCTACACCGGCAGCCAGGTCCTCATCGGCGGCAACGACAGCTATATCCCCGTCTGCCGCAAGTGCTATTCGGATCCGGATCTGGAAGCGATCAAAAACTGGAAACAGGAATAAACAGAACAGGAGAGTAAATAATGGAAACACTGGAAGCATTAAAGAAGAGAAGAAGCATACGCAAGTACAAGCCGGAACAGATAACCGACGAGGAGCTGAATAAAGTGATCGAAGCGGGACTGTACGCCCCTTCGGCGGTAGGCAGGCAGCCTTGGAAGTTTGTCGTGCTCCAGAACAAAGAGGATCTGGATGCCCTGACACTGCTCAACGTGCATTTCCGCAAGGCGCCGGAGACCATGAAGCCGTATTATGAGGCTCCGACGGTCATCGTCGTCTTCGGGGATACGGAGGACCAGCCTTTCTATGAATACGACTGCACCCTCGCCCTCGGAAACATGATGAACGCGGCATTCGACCTGGGCCTCGGCTCCTGCTGGATCTGGGGAGAAAAGCAGATGTTCGAGATGGAAGAAGGCAAAGCCCTGATGGAAAAGTGGGGGCTTTCAGCCAATCTGGGAGGAGTCGGCGCCATCGCCCTCGGCTATCCCGATGTCGAGCAGCCTGAAGCCGCCCCGCGCAGGGAAGGCACCGTCATCATCCGCAAATAAGCGTACGGCGGAGCATTTCCGCCGTTTTCATTCCGGAGGCATATATGACCAGATACGAATTGGAGACCCCCCGTCTGGTACTGACCACCTCGGTACCGGAGATGGCTCCGGCAATCCTGGAGCTGGAAAGGCGGAACCTCGAGCATTTCGAGCCTTGGGAAGACAGGCGGCCCTCGGACTTTCTGACCCTTGACTACCAGAAGAGACTGATCAGGGACGAAAAAAAGCTGCGGGAATCAGGGGAGGGAATAGACTACTGGATATACTGTTCGGCAGACGGCATGCTCATAGGAAAGGCGTCCGTATTCTGCATAGTGATGGGCAATCTTTCCAACTGCATGCTTGGCTACAAGCTGGATAAGGATTACCAGGGACAGGGATATATGCACGAGGCTTTAGAAGCCATAATAGACAACCTTTTCAACGTGGTAGGCATCCACCGCATCGAGATCAACATGATGCCCCGAAACACGAGGTCGATAAACGTCGCTGAAAGGCTCGGCTTCGAACGGGAAGCTCTGAGCAGGGCCTTCATCAGGATCAACGGCGTATGGGAAGACC
Organism: Eubacteriales bacterium; assembly: GCA_024685545.1. Classification (GTDB taxonomy): domain Bacteria; phylum Bacillota; class Clostridia; order Eubacteriales; family Anaerofustaceae; genus JAAYHF01. The sequence goes on from JAIKVR010000010.1 coordinate 9,891, forward strand.
ATTACCGCTACGTGAAGATTAATGACGCGAAAAAGTGAGATTTTGATTGATTAACCGGCAAATCATGATATAATGACCAAGTATCCTTGGGGAGATATAAGGCTCCCCCAAAAGTCCATAAGGAGGTGAAAACATGAATTCTTACGAAACAATGTTCATCGTGAACCCGAACCTCACGGAAGAAGAGAACGACGCCGAGATCGCCAAGGTCCAGGCAGTCATCGAAGAGGCCGGAGAAGTCGGATCGGTGGATAAGTGGGGCAAGAAGAAGCTGGCTTACGAGATCAGGAAATTCGAGGATGGCTATTTCAACATCATCGATTTCAAGGCCGATCCCAAAGTCCTCGTCGAGCTTGACCACATATTCAGGATCACAGAGAACATCTTAAGAGGCATTTACGTACGCAAGGAAGACTGAGATCCTGCGGAGGAGTGAACTGAAATGATTAATAAAGCGATTCTGATCGGCAGGCTGACAAAGGATCCGGAAGTCAGGGAAACGGGAGGCGGCCAGAAGGTGGCCTCATTCACCGTCGCCGTTGACAGGAACTTCAAAAACGCCAACGGCGAAAAGGAAGCGGACTTTATCCCCGTCGTCGCCTGGAGAAAGACTGCCGAGCTCTGCGAAAGATATCTGTCCAAAGGCAGGATGGTCGCGGTCATGGGCCGCATACAGACCAGATCCTACGATGGAAACGACGGACAGAGAAGATACGTGACGGAGATCGTTGCCGACGAAGTCCAGTTCGTGGATTCAAACAGGAACGGCAGCGGGTCATCCTCAGGATCGGATAACTACAACAGCACGGCTTCCCCGGATTCGAAATTCGGGGTGCCCATGGACGGTTTTGAAGAGATAGATAATCTCAACATGCCGTTTTGATTAATAAAGGAGCAATAAAATGGCTGAAGAAGTAAAGGAAAAGAAGACTTATCAGAAATCTGATTACAAGCGCAGAAAGAAAGTCTGCTACTTCTGCGAGAACCATATCGAGCATGTCGACTATAAGGATGTGGCGCTTTTGAGAAAGTACGTGTCGGAGAGATATAAGATCCTTCCGAGAAGGGCGACGGGAACATGCGCCCGTCACCAGAGAGAGGTCACAGGTGCAGTCAAGCTGGCGCGCAATATCGCCCTTCTGCCCTACACCACGACCTGATCTGTATCTGAAAGCTCGAGCCGGCCGTAATGAGCCGGCTTTTTTCGTATAACGATGTTGGCGGGAATCGATTCCAAGCAGCAGGTATTATACTATAATTGACATATAGGCAATCTGCCTGAAGGAGACCGAGTTGAAATACATACAGAAGCTTCACTATAAGCACCCGAACTGGGGCATACCCAACCTGATGATGCATGTGTCCATACTGACAGGCATCGTCTACGTCATGGCTTACGGGTTCGGGACGAATATCCAGGAGTTCCTCTTTCTGAACAGGGAGCTCGTGTTCGCCGGACAGGTCTGGAGACTGATCACATTCATATTCATCCCGCCGACGCCCAGCCTTCTATGGATCGCCTTCACTTTGTATTTTTACTACTGGATAGGCTCGTCTCTGGAGAAGACCTGGGGCACGTTCATGTTTACCGCCTTTTATCTTCTGTCGCTGGCGGGTACGGTCCTGGCTGCGCTGGCGTTCGGAGGATACTATGACGGGTTCTATGTCAACCTGTCGATGTTTCTGGCCTTTGCCTGGCTGTATCCCGAGGTGGAGGTGATGATATTCTTCTTCATCCCCGTGAAGATCAAGTATCTGGCATGGCTGGACACCGCGTTCCTTATCTACAGTTTCGTGATGGGAGATATAGCGACGAAGCTGGCCATCATAGCCTCGCTGACGGGTTTCCTTATCTTCTTCGGCCGCGACATCTATCAGAGCTTAAGGATGTTCGTATTCAGGATAAAAAATAAAATCAAACACAGAGGTCTGTAATGAAATTTTCATTGCCGAAAGGCACAAGAGATATCCTGCCCTCAAAGATCGGGCAGTGGAAAGAAGTATGTGAAAAAGCCTCCGCTCTGGCCGCAAGATACGGCTTCAGCGAGATCATCACCCCGGAATTTGAGGATACCGCCCTGTTTGAAAGGGGAGTGGGCAAAGGGACCGATATAGTGACCAAGGAGATGTATACCTTCTCGCGCTCTCCAAAGGAGTCCTATACCTTAAAGCCCGAAGGGACTGCGCCGGTGATACGCGCCTACATACAGAACGGCATGGGAAGCCTCCCTCAGCCGGTCAAGCTCTTTTATATCACCAGCTGCTACAGGGCGGAGAATCCGCAGAAGGGAAGACAGCGCCAGTTCCACCAGTTCGGAGCGGAAGTGATAGGGGCGGCTTCGCCCGCGGCGGACTGCGAGGTGATCTCCCTTGCGGATACCTTCCTTAAGATGATGGACGTGGGGGAATATGAGCTGAACATAAACTCCGTGGGCTGTCCGGAATGCCGCAGGGAATACTACGCGCTGCTGTTGTCCTTCCTTGAAGAAAGGAAAGACAGGCTCTGCGAGGACTGCGTATCCCGTATGGACCTGAATCCCATGAGGGTCTTCGACTGCAAGAACGAGACCTGCCAGGCTGCTTTGGCGGGAGCTCCTCTTATGATCGATCACCTCTGCGAAAAATGCGCGGAGCACTTTGAGGGCGTAAAGGAAGCTCTCGACGCTTCGGGCATCAGATACGTCGTAAATCCCAAGATCGTCAGGGGACTTGATTATTATACCAATACCGCATTCGAGTTCATCCCGGTAGGGGAAGGCACGGCGCAGTCCACCCTGTGCGCGGGCGGCCGCTACGACGGCCTGTGCGAGCTGCTCGGAGGCGAGAGCACCCCCGGGGTAGGCTTCGGGCTCGGCCTTGAGCGTCTGCTGCTCTCGGTAGGTGAAGGGGAGGCTGAGTCTCCTTGCTGCGACCTTTTTGTGGCGCCACTGGGCAAAGAAGCACTGTATAAAGCTTTAAGCATCAAACAGCAGCTTATCAATGCCGGATTCTCTGTTCAGACGGATATGATGAGCCGTTCTCTGAAAGCGCAGATGAAATATGCCGATAAGATCGGAGCCGCAAAGGTACTGATGATCGGTGAGGACGAAATGGCCAAAGGCGTGGGCACTCTCAGGGATATGAAGACCAAGGAGCAGTTCCCCGTGCCTCTGGATGATATTGCGGCTCTTGCCGGAGCCATAAAGGCTGAAGAATGAAAGGAACTCTGGTAAACGTAGCGGCTGTCATCCTGGGCTCGCTTATCGGTCTGATCCTTAAAAAGGGGATACGGGAATCCTGGCAGGACGGGATAAACAAAGCTCTCGGAGCTGCGGTGATCGTCATAGGATTCAACGGTGTCATCTCCGGTATGTTCAGTTATTCGGAGGGTGCGCTCTCCTCCTCCGGCGAACTGCTGCTGGTGATCTCTCTTGTTATCGGGACCCTGCTCGGAGAGATGGTATCGATCGACGCGGCGCTGGAGCGGTTCAGCCTGAAGATGGAAAAACGCTTTTCTTCGGGAGGCTTCGCCGCAGGCTTCATGAACGCGTCGGTGCTTTTCTGCGTCGGAGCGATGGCGATCGTCGGCTCGCTGAATGACGGACTTACCGGAGACGCCACGACTCTCTACGTCAAGAGCGCGCTGGACTTCACTTCGGCGGTGATCATGTCCTCTGCCCTGGGGATAGGCGTGCTGTTCTCCTTCGTCCCCGTACTGGTCTACCAGGGGGCGATATCCCTGTTTGCCTCGGCTCTGCAGGGACTCCTCGCCGGAGAACTGCTCAGTCAGATATGCACCGTCGGCTACACGCTGATACTGTGCATAGGCATGAACTTCTTTTTAAAGGAGAAGATCAAGACTGCCAATATGCTGCCCGGAGTACTGGTCCCGGTAATATACCACTTCATATCATTATTGTTCAGATGAGCCTTCCGAAGGGCTTTTGAGAGGAAATATGAAATCGATAAGGCAGGTCTATAAAATAGGGAACGGCCCTTCAAGCTCCCATACCATGGGACCGAAGAAGGCTGCGGAATGGTTCCTTCGCGAGAACCCCTCGGCAGGGCATTTCAAAGTATACCTCTACGGTTCTCTTGCTGCCTCTGGCAAAGGACATATGACGGATAAGGTCATACTGGAAGCTCTGCCTGAAGGCAAAGCCGAGGTGATCTTCGACAGGGAAAAGACCGATATCCCTCATCCGAATACGATGGACTTTATCGCCCTCTATCCGGATGATAAAGAAGTCAGCGCCCGCGTGCTTTCGATCGGCGGGGGAGATATAGAGATCATCGGCCGCAAATCGCTTTCGCCTCAGGATATCTATCCTCAGAAGAGCTTTGCGGAGATCGCTCAGTACTGCAGGGAAAACAATCTGGACCTCGCCCAGTTCGCGTTCAGCTACGAGGACGAGAGCTTCAGGGAGTACCTTGAAAAAGTCTGGGAGACAATGATCGCATCCATTAAAGAGGGACTGAAGACAGACGGCATCCTGCCGGGCGGCCTGGAGGTATACCGCAAGGCAAAGCGCCTGTATACATTTGAGGACCCGGGTGAGACCGAGGCGCTGAGGGAGAAGAGATCCGTATACTCCTACGCTTATGCGGTGGCGGAGCAGAATGCTTCGGCCGGGGTCATCGTAACTGCTCCTACCTGCGGCGCGAGCGGTCTACTGCCTGCCGTTCTGTATAACGCCTGTATCAACGAAAACTATCCTCATGATCAGATCATCAACGCGCTGGCCGTCGCCGGCGTGATAGGCACGCTGATAAAAGCCAATGCGTCTGTCTCGGGTGCCGAATGCGGCTGTCAGGCCGAAATAGGCAGTGCGTGTTCGATGGCTTCCGCTGCACTGGCTTATCTCAAGGGCATGGATATCGATCAGATCGAATATGCGGCGGAAGTTGCCATGGAACATAACCTGGGGCTCACATGCGATCCGATACGCGGACTGGTGCAGATCCCGTGCATCGAGCGAAACGCTGTGTGCGCCATGAGGGCAATAGACGCCGTTGCTCTCGCCAAGTATATAACCCATACACATAAGATCTCACTGGATACCGTCATCGAGACGATGTACAAAACAGGTATGGACCTGTCACGTCTTTATAAGGAGACCTCCCAGGGAGGGCTTGCCGTGGCCTATACGGAATAGACAATAATAACCGCACACGGTAAACAGGAAGTATTGAAACCTATCGCCGAAGCAAGGATAATCTATGAAAAGACCGACAAAGACAGTTATCGGAGTATGCGCCGGAATGCTTACAGCAGCAGTTATACTTGTCGTTTTGTTGAACACTCCCGCCACTTAGAGAAGTGTAGGATTCCTGCTTCAACGCTGCAGCTTATGTACGGCGACGTATCGCCGTACACAGAGGCCGCCGGCTCCACAGGCGTTGCGGATTCGGACAGTTCCTGCCCTATCGTGATGGTATGTGTTGTATTAGATTTCTATGCCGTATCCCTCATGTACTCTCTTAGTCCTTCCTGAAGGATGTTCATTGCGGCATTT
>JAIKVR010000052.1 GCA_024685545.1 Eubacteriales bacterium
ATATTGAATATTATTTATTATAATATTAATACTTTAAAGGAGATACAGTATGAAGAAACTGTTAAGCGTACTGCTGATTCTGTGCCTGTGCCTGTCCCTGGCCTCCTGCGGCGGTAACGCTGTCGATCCGAAAAACACGATTCTGAGGATCGGCGCTGCTAGTGACTGGACAGGTGAGGGCAAGACCCTGGTGTTTGACTCTCTGACTTATCGTCTGAGCTCCACTCAGGCTACAAAACAGCTTGTCGAGGTCACCCATAACGACGATTACACCGAGTATACGCTCAAGGTTACACCGGGCGTCGTATTCTCTGACGGGACCAAATTTGATGCCAACTGCGTCAAGTACGACATTGAGAATGAGTCCCTGGCCAACTCACTGGGCTTCCATCAGATGATGACTTCTCTTGAAGTCGTGGATGATTCTACTTTGGTCGCCAAGTTCCCGTCCACTTACGCCACATTCGAGTATGAGCTCTCATACATTGTCGGCGTTAAGGTTGGCGGTCTCTCCGACGAAGGTGCCATCACTGAGTATATCGGCACGGGTATGTACGTTCTTGACGAGTACGTACCTGATTCCAACGCGAAGTTCTCCTACAACGAGAAATACTGGAATAAGGACAAAAAGCCTTCCGTTACCACTGTCGAGTGGAAGGTCATCCCGGATATCCCCACCAGAGTAATGTATCTCGAAAACAAGGAAGTCGACGTTATCGGACTCGAACACGGCGGATTCGCGGATTACGCGACGCTCAAACAGCTCAGTGACGTTGAAGGACTCACCATTGAGATGAAAGCCAACGGTTCACCCTCCATGTACATGTTCAACTACATCAAAGGGCCTACCACCGATATCAATCTCAGAAAGGCCGTCTCCCTTGCTATCGACAGGCAGAGACTGTGCGACAGCATCTGCTACGGTTTCGCGACCCCTGCATGGACATACATACTCGATACGGAGCAGTACGCACCGACCAATGGCGTAAAGTTCCATTACGATGTGGAAGAGGCTAAGAAGCTTCTGGCAGAGGGCGGATATGTCGATACCGACGGTGACGGCATCCTGGAAAAGGACGGGAAGAATATTGAACTGTATCTCGTTACGCTGAGCAGCGAAACATACAGGAACACGGCTTCTCTGGTAGCGGACGACCTTGCCAAGATCGGCATCGGAGTAAGGATCGATGCGCTCGACGCCGCCGGCTACTACGCAAAATCTCAGGTCGGAGACTTCGATCTGTGCTTCACGCATCCCTGGAAGCAGCCCATAACCTATTATACCTGGAGATGCACATCCTCTGATTACGACACCATGGGCACCGGATTCGGCTTCGATCCCAAGTTCAAGGATTATTACGATGTTGTCTCCGCCGGCTATGATACAGAAGCAATCCAGAAATTCTTCGATATGTTCTGGGATGAGTCTTATGATTTCGTTCCTGCTGTCCCCCTGTTCTCCGGAGGAACGGCCCATGTTTACACCGACGAGGTATCCGGTTTCAAATGGACCAGAGGCGATGGTACTCTGAACCTCATCGAGCTGGACGAAGTTGTAGTAAACCGCAAATAATTCGGTTCTTCGAGAAAATGGCCAGCAGCGCTCCTGTTGGCCATTTTTCACAATATCAATAAAGTGTAATGAAAAAAGCTACAACAATTCTCAAAAGGATCATTGTCGCAATATTTACGGCTTTGTTCGTTTCTTTTGCGGCTTATGCTCTGCTGTACTACTCCCCGGGAGATCCTGCGGAGCTGCTTTTAATGGAAATGACGGGTGGAAGCGGTCTTCAGATGAGCGTGGTCAAGGAGTATGCCGAGATCCTCGGGACGAACAAAGGCCTGCTGCCCATGTACAAAAACTGGTTCGTTAAAATGATCCACATGGATCTGGGCACTTCCTACAGAACAGGCCGACCTGTATGGTATGAGTTCAGGATCCGTTTTGCGACATCGCTGTCCCTCGCCGTCATGACCTCCGTTATCTCACTGGTGCTCGGCGTGTCGATGGGCATGCTGTCTGCCAAGTACAAGAACAAATTCTTCGATAAGTTCACCAGGATGCTCTGCGCGATCAATATGTCGATCCCGTCGTTCTGGCTTGCCATCGTGTTCATGTGGGTGTTTGTAATTAAACTGAAACTTGCGCCGATGTCCGGTGATATGGGCTTCAGAAGCCTGATCCTCCCGTCATGCGTGATGGGGCTTACAGGCTGCTCGGGACTTATTCGCATAACCAGGATAGGCATCCTTGAGAATCTGAACGCGGAATATGTGCTCACACTCAGGGCAAAAGGTCTTAGCGAGTCAGCCCGCTTCCGGAAACACATCCTGAGAAACATCTCGCTATCCATCGTAACAATGGTGACGCAGAACGTCGTGTCCCTGATCGGAGGCAGCATAATCATCGAAAACATCTTCGGGCTTCCCGGCATAGGCAACTATCTGATCAGGTCTATACAGGTAAAGGATTTTCCGGTTATATTGGGGTTCGTCTTTATCATGTCCCTGACGGTCGTCATCCTTAATCTCATATCGGAACTGGTAAGCTACGCACTTGACCCAAGGATAAGGATGGAAGTATATGAAAAATAAAAATGACAGGAAGCTGTATATAGGGGGCACCATCCTCTTCGTTTTACTGCTTCTGGTGGCTTTTTCAGGACCCCTTTTCAGTAAGGGAGATATCATCAATACCGATAACGCGACCCAGCCTCCGAGCCTGCAGCATCTCTTCGGAACGGATCCTCTCGGAAGGGACGTTTTGTCCCGTTCTTTCATCGGCATGCGGCTCTCGCTGCTCCTGGGATTCATAGCGCAGCTGATTTGCTTTGTGATCGGCGTGATCGTAGGGAGCATTTCAGCGTACTTCGGCGGGATATTGGACAAAGCCTTTGTTTTCCTTCAGAATGTGATCCTGTCTTTCCCCTCGATGGTACTGATCTTCTGTATCAGCATGCTGCTCGGCACAGGCGTTTTCTCCATGATGGTGGCGCTGTGCATCTTCGGCTGGCTCTCCTATGCCAGGCTTACCAGAAGCCAGGTGAGAGCCCTTAAGGACGCTGCGTTTATCAAAGGCGCCAAGGCTGTAGGCAGCTCCACATTCGCAATAATATTCCGCCATATCGTGCCCAATGTCATCCGTACCGTTGTTCCGATGTTCACGCTTATGATCGGGCACGCCGTGCTAGGCATCGCCGGTCTGAGCTTCCTCGGATTCGGCGTACAGCCTCCCAATGCGGAGATCGGATTGATGATAAGGGACGGAATGACTTATATCAGGACATTCCCGTGGCTGTTTGTATTTCCCGGTCTCGTGCTGGCGGTCTATTCGGTGCTTCTGAACGTAGTGAGCGATGCGCTGCAGGACAGACTGGATATACATGACAGTGCCAATATCAGCAGTATATAGGTGTGAAAATGGACAGCATTCTTACATTAAAAAACGTTTCGACAACATTTAACAGCCGGGACGGCTACGTCAAGGCTGTCAGTGGGGTCGATCTGGATATAGCGCCCGGTGAGATCGTGGGTCTCGTGGGCGAAACAGGCTGCGGCAAGTCGGTCCTCGGACAGACCATTCTCCGGCTCACCCCTTCCACTGCAACAACGGAAGGCAGCATCATATTCAACGGAGAGGAACTGACGGGATTGACCGAAGAACAGCTTCAGGAGATCCGCGGACGCAGGATCGCATATATAAATCAGAACCCTTCGGAATCTCTGGATCCCGTGATGAATGTCGGAAACCAGATCATGGAATCCATAATCCTATATGAAAATATATCCAAAAAAGACGCATATGAAAAGGCGAAAGATATCCTGAAGAGCCTCTCATTCGAAGACCCGGAAACCATTATGACAAAATATCCCGTGGAACTGTCCGGAGGCATGAAGCAGAGGATCATGGTGGCGATGGCAATGTGCGGACGCCCTCCTTTTATGATCGCGGATGAACCAACCAAGGGCCTTGACGCGCTTATACGAGGACAGGTGATCGACTCTCTGCGCAGATTTATTGACTATGCACACTGTGCAGGGCTGATCATCACCCATGATCTGAAATTCGCCCGTGTGATATGCGACAGGATCGCGCTAATGTACGCCGGCGAAATAGTGGAGATAGCTCCAAAGGACGAACTCTTCACAAAACCTCTTCACCCATATCTTGATGGACTGATAGCTTCAATGCCCCAAAACGGCATGAAGGTGATCGAAGGGATGCCTTGTTCTCTCATCGAGCTTCCTTCGGGATGCCGGTTCCACGAGAGATGCAGATACTGCACCGAGCAGTGCGAACAGATCCATCCCGGTATGGTTAAGCCTTCACCGGACCATGAAGTGAGGTGCATCAGATATGATTAGAGTGGAAGGACTTACGAAGGTATACACCTCCGGTCTTATAAAAAAGACGTATAACAAGGCGGTGGATTCCATCTCCTTTGAAGTGGAATCAGGGCGGACCCTCGGCCTCATCGGTGAATCGGGCTGCGGCAAATCCACTGTTGCTTTAATGCTCACAAAGCTGCTGGAACCGACATCGGGGAAGATTTTTCTGGACGGAAAGGACGTATCCCGTATCAGGGGCAGTGAACTAAAGCAATACCATCGGGACGTCCAGATCATTTTCCAGAACCCAGAGAACGCTCTCGATCCCAGAATGAAGATAAAGAATTCCATTCTGGAGGCTATACGCAATTACCACATTGTCCCTAAAGGCTCAGCATCGGAACGTGATCTGCTGAACGAGCTGATGATGATGGTCGGTCTCCAGCAGGAACATCTCGACAGATATCCCTGGGAACTCTCCGGCGGGCAGATCCAGCGTGCGATCATCGCCAGGGTGATCGCGCTGAACCCAAAGGTGCTGGTTACTGACGAACCGACAAGCATGCTGGACGTATCCGTGCAGGCCCAGATACTCACACTGCTCAAAGAATTGCAGAAGGAACATGGCTTTGCCATGCTTTTCATCTCCCACGATCTGGATGTGGTGAGGGCTATGGCCGATGATATCATCGTGATGAACCATGGGCAGGAGGTGGAAAGAGGCAGTGTCGATTCTGTTTTCCTTTCTCCGCAGAAAGAATACACGAAAAATCTGATCAAGGCCTTTTATTATGAAAATGAAGATAATTCGGGAGGAATAGAAGTTGCTACTGATAAATAAACAGCTGCTGAAACTGGCAAAGCACTCATGGGGATGGATCATCGCCATCGTTGCCACCAAGCTGGTCGTTTTGTTTTCCTTCATGGTGGTCATCTCTGCTGTTTCCAAGCTCTTGGGCAGCTTTGGAGGCGAAGCGGGTTCCGATTTCAGTTCCCAGATCGTAATCGCTCTGGTATCATCGGTGGTTGGGCTGGCGGGCAATCTTATCTTGGGCGAAGTGAAGTACAGATGCACAGCCAATATACGCATACGGCTCCGTCACGACATCTATCAGAAGATGCTGGATCTTGAAATGGATTATCTGGTGAAGATGGGCACCTCACGCGCCGTGACCGCATCCATAGACGGTATCGAGGCTCTGGAAAAATATTTCAGTGAATACCTTCCCGACCTGATTTACTGCTTTATTGCGCCTTTCATCCTGTTTTTCCGCATCTATCCTTACTCCGGCTATGCAGCATGTGTACTGTTAGTGCTGTCTGTGACGGTGATACCGGCCAATGCGGTTTTCAAAAAGCTGATGACCCTGCTGCGCAAGGACTATTGGGATACCTTTGACAAACTCAACGAGTACTTCCTGGAAAGCTTGGAAGGAATGACTACTCTGAAGCTGATGAACAGGGATGAGAATCGGGCCGAGACCCTAAAGACCCGTTCATTCAATTATTACTACATGATCGTAAAGACCATGAGGGTGTCATTCTATTCAACTCTGCTTACGCAGGCCTTTATATACGGGGGAATCCTCTGGTCAACATTCATAATCATCGGCGAGTGCTCAAGGGGAACAATCGTTCTCTCTGCCGCATTCTACGCGCTTATGCTGGCATACACTTTCTTCCGCCCTGTACAGGATCTGATAAACACCGGGCATACCGCTCTTAACGGAGTTGCAGCGGCGGGCAATATCTTCTCTTTCCTTGACCTTGTGCCTGCCAGGGCTCCCGTAGACGCATCTCTGCCGGAAGGAGAAAATAAGGATGGCATCATGTTGGAAGATGTAGTGTTCTCCTATGATGGTGAGCGCAATGCTGTTGACGGTGTCACCATTCAGATACCGAAAGGCAGCACCGTGGCACTGGTTGGCCAGTCCGGCTGTGGCAAGAGTACGCTGGTAAATCTGGTCATGCATTTTAACGATGTAAACTCCGGGCGCATCACTCTGGAAGGGAAGGACTTGCGTTCGATCTCACAGGAGGATCTGCGCAAACGCATCTCGTTGGTGCCCCAGAGTACTTATATATTCTCCGGAACAGTTGAGGATAATCTTAAGATCGTTGATGCCAACGTGAGCCGCGAGAGGATGCTCGAGGTCCTCAATGATGTGCATCTGGAAGATCTTATCGGAAAGGACGGGCTTTTGACGGACGTAGGTGAAGGTGGAAGCAAGCTCTCGGGCGGACAAAAGCAGAAGATCGGTATCGCCAGGGCACTTCTTTCAGACGCGGACTATATAGTCTTTGACGAAGCCACTTCCAATGTGGACGCTGCCAGCGAAGAGGATATCTGGAGCTGCATACACTCTCTGAGCAATACAAAAACGCTCCTGATCATCTCTCACCGCCTGTCCACGGTACGCAATGCCGACATGATCTACGTCTTGAGTCAGGGCAAGGTGGCCGAGAGCGGCAATCACGACATGCTCATATCCCTGGATGGCAGTTATGCCCAACTGGTCAGGGAACAGAATATCCTTGAAAATTACGGAAGGAGGACAGTCTGATATGGGTATCCAGGCAAAAAAACTGAGCGCCTTCTCTATTCTTAAACGGCTGTTCGGGTTCACCAAGCAGGTCAGACGTGAAATGGCAGCAGCCATTACCGGAGGCATATTCAGCGGACTGGCGAAGATAGGCATTTATATCTGCACTGGTATGCTGTTGGCCATTGCCTCAGGTCAGGCTCCTGGGAAGAGTCTTGCTTGGCCCGGCATAATGATCGTGGTATGCACGATCCTAATTCCTATCACATATTATTTTGAAATGTTCAAGGGCCATGATGTGGCTTATCACTTATTGGCTATACTCCGCACCTATATGTTCGGGGAGATCGAACGCCTCAGCCCCGCGAAGCTTACGGGAGAACGCAAGGGAAACATCATCTCCACGCTCATGGCGGATGTGGATACATTGGAGATTTTCTTCGCGCACATGATCGCACCCATTGCTACTGCAATAGTATGCACGATCTTTTCACTGGTCTTCATCGGAGTACGCACTCCCAAGCTGGCGCTCATTATCATACCGCTTTATCTCTATGTGGGAGTGATCAGCCCGGTACTTATCGCCAAGGCGGGCCGCGGAAAGGGCAGGCAGTATCGTCAGGAACTGGGCGATCTTAAATCTTACATTCTGGACAGCCTGCGGGGTCTGAAGGAAGTGCTGATCTTCCGCAACGGTCAGGAAAGACTTGACAATATCGACGAACGCGGTAGGAGACTGAACAGGCTTCAGATCGGGATAAACAGACAGAATGCCATGCTGATGAGCGCACCGAATTTTCTCATACAGCTTTCAAGGATCATTGCCTTCAGTGTCTGCGGAGCCCTGGTGGCAAAGAACGGTCTGAGCTCCTATAACGCCATCGTGCTCATGCTCATGGTGCCTGCCACTTTCGATTCCCTGACCCAGCTCAGCACTTCGACCACCGGGCTGATCCAGACTTTCGGAGCGGCAGAGCGAGTTTTCGCTTTGATAGATGAGCCTGCTCAGGTAGAGGACAACGGTACGGAAACCTTCCCCGAAAAGATAGAGAACATTGAATTCGACAACGTTTCCTTTACTTACCCTGGAACGAAATCCAAAGTCCTTGACGGCTTCAGCATGAAAGTTGCGGGAGGAGAGAATATCGGTCTCATGGGGGAAAGCGGCTGCGGCAAGACCACGATCATGCACCTGCTGCTGCGTTTTTACGATCCTGACGAGGGCTGTATCCGCATCAACGGCATGGATATCAGAGAGTTCTCATTGGAGGAGCTTCGCAGAGGCATATCCATGATGGAACAGGATACCTTCCTGTTTAACGACAGTCTGATAGAGAATATCAGGCTGGGAAAACCAAATGCATCGGAAAAAGATGTCGTATCGGCTGCCAAACGGGCGTCCATCCATGATCTGATCATGACTCTGCCGGAAAAATATGAGACGAAGGCGGGAGAACTGGGCGGGCGGCTCTCCGGAGGAGAAAAACAGCGCATCGGCATCGCAAGGACCCTTCTGAAAGACAGTGAGCTGATGCTTTTCGACGAGCCTACCAGCAGTTTGGACATCCTCAACGAGAAAGGGCTGCTTATGACCATCGACGAGAATTTTGCCGATAAGACCGTAGTGATGATCTCTCACCGAAACTCCACACTCGGTGCCTGCGATCGTATCTGCAAGGTTATGGACGGGCATGTAGCGGAAGAGATAAACCAGAAGTGACTTTACGTTGAATTTAGAAACATTAGCCCTCTGCTGCAGTTTGGACTGCAGTAGGGGGCTTTGTTTTTAATAGCAATGTGTTTCCCTCAGCTGATAATGACTAAGCGGAAAAAGATGAGTAGTTCATTTCGGACAGTGACTGCATGGAAAACATTGCGTTATTCTGATCCCTTCACCATTCATTGGATTAATAATATTCATTCCATGAGCGTCAAAACGGGAAAAAATAAAGAAATAATGAATTAATACTATGTTTTTAAAGGTTTGATTAAGGTTTGTCAGGTATTTTATAGACAATAATTTTCCCCTCTTAGTAAATATAATATGCCGGACGAGCGCCCCCGAACATCGGGGGCGTTTGT
>JAIKVR010000053.1 GCA_024685545.1 Eubacteriales bacterium
ATATTGAATATTATTTATTATAATATTAATACTTTAAAGGAGATACAGTATGAAGAAACTGTTAAGCGTACTGCTGATTCTGTGCCTGTGCCTGTCCCTGGCCTCCTGCGGCGGTAACGCTGTCGATCCGAAAAACACGATCCTGAGGATCGGCGCTGCTAGTGACTGGACAGGTGAGGGCAAGACCCTGGTGTTTGACTCTCTGACTTATCGTCTGAGCTCCACTCAGGCTACAAAACAGCTTGTCGAGGTCACCCATAACGACGATTACACAGAGTATACGCTCAAGGTTACACCGGGCGTCGTATTCTCTGACGGGACTAAATTTGACGCCAACTGCGTCAAGTACGATATTGAGAATGAGTCCCTAGCCAACTCACTGGGCTTCCACCAGATGATGACTTCTCTTGACGTCGTGGATGAATCTACTTTGGTCGCCAAGTTCCCTTCCACTTATGCCACGTTTGAGTATGAGCTCTCATACATTGTCGGCGTTAAGGTTGGCGGTCTCTCCGACGAAGGTGCCATCACTGAATATATCGGCACGGGTATGTACGTTCTTGACGAATACGTACCTGATTCCAACGCGAAGTTCTCTTACAACGAGAAATACTGGAATGAGGATAGAAAGCCTTCCGTTACCACTGTCGAGTGGAAGGTCGTCCCTGATATCCCAACCAGAGTAATGTATCTCGAAAACAAGGAAGTCGACGTTATCGGACTCGAACACGGCGGTTTCACTGATTACGCGACGCTCAAGCAGCTCAGCGACGTTGAAGGCCTCACCATTGAGATGAGAGCCAACGGTTCGCCCTCCATGTACATGTTCAACTACATCAAAGGACCTACCACCGATATCAATCTCAGAAAGGCCGTCTCTCTCGCTATCGACAGGCAGAGACTGTGCGACAGCATCTGCTACGGTTTCGCGACACCCGCATGGACGTACATCCTCGAGACGGAGCAGTACGCACCGACCAACGGCGTAAAGTTCCATTACGACGTGGAAGAGGCCAAGAAGCTTCTGGCAGAGGGCGGATATGTCGATACCGACGGTGACGGTATCCTGGAAAAGGACGGAAAGAATATTGAACTGTATCTTGTTACGCTGAGCAGCGAAACATACAGGAACACGGCTTCTCTGGTAGCGGACGATCTTGCCAAGATCGGCATCGGAGTAAGGATCGATGCCCTCGATGCCGCCGGCTATTATGCTAAATCTCAGGTCGGAGATTTCGATCTGTGCTTCACGCATCCGTGGAAGCAGCCCATAACCTATTATACCTGGAGATGCACATCCCCTGATTACGATACCATGGGCACCGGATTTGGATTCGATCCCAAGTTCAAGGATTATTACGATGTTGTTTCCGCCGGCTATGATACAGAAGCAATCCAGAAATTCTTCGATATGTTCTGGGATGAGTCTTATGATTTCGTTCCTGCTGTCACCCTGTTCTCCGGAGGTGCGGCCCATGTTTACACCGACGAGGTATCTGGTTTCAAATGGACCAGAGGGGACGGTACTCTGAACCTCATTGAGCTGGACGATGTTGTAGTAAACCGCAAATAATTCGGTTCTTCGAGAAAAAATGGCCAGCAGCGCTCCTGTTGGCCATTTTTCACAATATCAATAAAGTGTAATGAAAAAAGCTACAACAATTCTCAAAAGGATCATCGTCGCAATACTTACGGCTTTGTTCGTTTCTTTTGCAGCTTATGCTCTGCTGTACTTCTCCCCGGGAGATCCTGCGGAGCTGCTTTTAATGGAAATGACGGGTGGAAGCGGTCTTCAGATGAGCGTGGTCAAGGAGTATGCCGAAATACTCGGAACGAACAAAGGCCTGCTGCCCATGTACAAAAACTGGTTCGTTAAAATGGTCCACATGGACCTGGGCACTTCCTACAGAACAGGCCGACCGGTTTGGTACGAGTTCAGGATCCGTTTTGCGACATCGCTGTCCCTCGCCGTCATGACTTCCGTGATCTCAATGGTGCTCGGCGTGTCTATGGGTATGCTGTCTGCCAAGTACAAGAACAAGTTCTTCGATAAGTTTACCAGGATGCTCTGCGCGATCAATATGTCGATCCCGTCGTTCTGGCTTGCCATCGTGTTCATGTGGGTGTTTGTCATTAAGCTGAAACTTGCGCCGATGTCCGGTGATATGGGCTTCAGAAGCCTGATCCTCCCGTCGTGTGTGATGGGGCTTACAGGCTGCTCGGGACTTATCCGCATAACTAGGATAGGCATCCTCGAGAATCTGAACGCGGAATATGTGCTCACACTCAGGGCAAAAGGCCTCAGCGAGTCAGCCCGCTTTCGGAAACACATCCTGAGGAACATCTCGCTATCCATCGTGACAATGGTGACGCAAAACGTCGTGTCCCTGATCGGAGGCAGCATAATCATTGAAAACATCTTCGGGCTCCCCGGCGTAGGCAACTATCTGATCAGGTCGATTCAGGTAAAGGACTTTCCCGTTATATTGGGGTTCGTCTTTATCATGTCCCTGACGGTCGTCATCCTTAATCTCATATCGGAACTGGTAAGCTACGCACTTGACCCAAGGATAAGGATGGAAGTATATGAAAAATAAGAACGACAGGAAACTATATATAGGGGGCACCATCCTCTTCATCCTGCTGCTTTTGGTGGCTTTTTCGGGGATCCTCTTCGGCAAGGGAGATATCATCAATACCGATAACGCGACTCAGCCCCCGAGCATGCAGCATCTCTTCGGGACGGATCCTCTCGGAAGGGACTTATTGTCCCGTTCTTTCATTGGCATGCGGCTCTCGCTGCTCCTGGGATTTATAGCGCAGCTGATCTGCTTTGTGATCGGCGTGATAGTAGGGAGCATTTCAGCTTACTTCGGCGGGATACTGGACAAAGCCTTTGTTTTCCTTCAGAATGTGATCCTGTCTTTCCCTTCGATGGTACTGATCTTCTGTATCAGCATGCTGCTCGGTACAGGCGTTTTCTCCATGATGGTGGCGCTGTGCATCTTCGGCTGGCTCTCCTATGCCAGGCTTACCAGAAGCCAGGTGAGAGCTCTTAAGGACGCTGCGTTTATAAGAGGAGCCAGAGCTGTGGGCAGTTCCACATCCGCAATAATATTCCGCCATATCGTGCCCAATGTCATCCGTACCGTCGTTCCCATGTTTACGCTTATGATCGGACACGCCGTGCTCGGCATCGCCGGTCTGAGCTTTCTCGGTTTCGGCGTACAGCCTCCCAATGCGGAGATCGGATTGATGATAAGGGATGGAATGACTTATATCAGGACATTTCCATGGCTGTTTGTCTTTCCCGGCCTCGTGCTGGCGGTATATTCGGTGCTTCTGAACGTAGTGAGCGATGCGCTGCAGGACAGGCTGGATATACACGACAGTGCCAATATCAGCAGTATGTAGGTGTGAAAATGGACAGCATTCTTACATTAAAAAATGTTTCGACCACTTTTAACAGCCGGGACGGCTATGTCAAGGCTGTAAGCGGAGTCGATCTGGATATAGCGCCCGGTGAGATCGTGGGTCTCGTTGGCGAAACAGGCTGTGGCAAGTCGGTCCTCGGACAGACCATTCTCCGGCTTACCCCTTCCAACGCAGTAACCGAAGGCAGCATCGTATTCAATGGAGAAGAACTGACGGGATTGACCGAAGAACAGCTTCAGGAGATCCGCGGACGCAGGATCGCATATATCAATCAGAACCCTTCGGAATCTCTGGATCCCGTGATGAATGTCGGAAACCAGGTCATGGAATCCATAATCCTATATGAAAAGATATCCAAAAAAGCCGCCCGTGAAAAGGCAAAGGAGATTCTAAAAAGCCTCTCGTTCGAAGACCCGGAAACCATTATGACCAAATATCCCGTGGAACTGTCGGGGGGTATGAAACAGAGGATCATGGTGGCGATGGCAATGTGCGGACGTCCTCCTTTCATGATCGCTGACGAGCCCACCAAAGGACTCGACGCACTAATACGTGGACAGGTGATCGACTCTCTGTGCAGATTCATTGACTATACGCACTGTGCCGGGCTGATAATTACCCATGACTTGAAATTCGCCCGTGTGATCTGCGACAGGATCGCGCTCATGTACGCCGGCGAAATAGTGGAGATAGCTCCAAAGGACGAGCTCTTCACAAAACCTCTTCATCCATATCTTGATGGACTGATAGCTTCAATGCCCCAAAACGGCATGAAGGTGATCGAAGGGATGCCTTGTTCTCTCATCGATCTTCCCTCGGGATGTCGGTTTCACGAGAGATGCAGATACTGCACCAAGCAGTGCGAACAGATCCACCCCAGTATGGTAAAGCCTTCAGTGGGCCATGAAGTGAGGTGCAACAGATATGATTAGAGTGGAAGGACTAACGAAGGTATACACCTCTGGCCTTATAAAAAAGACGTATAACAAGGCGGTGGACTCTATCTCCTTTGAAGTGGAATCAGGACAGACCCTCGGCCTCATCGGCGAATCGGGCTGCGGCAAATCCACTGTCGCTTTAATGCTCACGAAGCTGCTGGAACCGACATCGGGGAAGATTTTTCTGAACGGGAAGGACGTATCTCGTATCAGGGGCAGTGAATTAAAGCAATACCACAGGGACGTCCAGATCATTTTTCAGAACCCCGAGAACGCCCTTGACCCGAGAATGAAGATAAAGAATTCCATTCTGGAGGCTATACGCAATTACAGCATCGTTCCCAAAGGCTCAGCATCGGAACGTGATCTGCTGAACGAGCTGATGATGATGGTCGGCCTCCAGCAGGAACATCTCGACAGATATCCCTGGGAGCTCTCCGGAGGGCAGATCCAGCGCGCGATCATCGCCAGGGTAATCGCACTGAACCCCAAGGTGCTGGTTACTGACGAACCGACAAGCATGCTGGACGTATCTGTACAGGCCCAGATACTCACACTGCTCAAAAATCTGCAGAAGGAACATGGCTTTGCCATGCTGTTCATCTCCCACGATCTTGATGTGGTGAGAGCTATTGCCGAAGATATCATCGTGATGAATCACGGGCAGGAGGTGGAAAGAGGCAGTGTCGATTCTGTTTTCCTCTCTCCGCAGAAAGAATACACGAAAAATCTGATCAAGGCCTTTTATTATGAAAATGAAGACAATTCGGGAGGAATAGACGTTGCTACTGATAAATAAACAGCTGCTGAGACTGGCAAAGCACTCCTGGGGCTGGATCATTGCCATCGTTGTAACAAAGCTGGTCATTTTGTTGTCATTTATGGTGGTCATCTCTGCCGTTTCAAAGCTCTTGGGCAGCTTTGGAGGCGAGGCGGCTTACGATTTCAGCTCCCAGATCGTAATTGCTCTGGTATCATCGGTCATCGGACTGGCGGGAAACCTTATCTTGGGCGAAGTGAAGTACAGATGCACAGCCAATATACGTATCCGGCTCCGCCATGACATCTATCAGAAGATGCTGGATCTTGAAATGGATTATCTGGTGAAGATGGGCACCTCACGTTCCGTGACCGCATCCATCGACGGTATCGAGGCTCTTGAGAAATACTTCAGCGAATATCTTCCCGACCTGATCTACTGCTTCATCGCACCATTCATCCTGTTTTTCCGCATCTACCCTTACTCAGGCTATGCTGCCTGCGTACTGCTTGTGCTGTCTGTGACCGTGATTCCGGCCAATGCGGTTTTCAAAAAGCTGATGACCCTGCTGCGCAAGGACTACTGGGATACCTTTGATAAGCTCAACGAGTACTTTTTGGAGAGTCTGGAAGGTATGACTACCCTGAAGCTGATGAACAGGGATGAGGATCGGGCCGAGACCCTTAAAACCCGTTCATTCAATTATTACTACATGATTGTAAAGACTATGAGGGTGTCATTCTACTCCACTCTGCTTACGCAGGCCTTTATATACGGAGGGATCCTCTGGTCAACATTCATAATCATCGGCGAATGCTCAAGGGGGACAATCGTTCTCTCTGCTGCATTCTACGCGCTAATGCTGGCTTTCACTTTCTTCCGCCCTGTACAGGATTTGATAAACACTGGGCATACCGCTCTTAACGGTGTGGCTGCAGCGGGCAATATCTTCTCTTTCCTCGACCTTGTGCCTGCCAGGGCTCCCGTGGACGCATCCCTGCCGGAGGGAGAGAATAAAGACGGCATCGTACTGGAAGACGTGGTGTTCTCCTATGATGGCGAGCGTAATGCTGTTGATGGTGTCACCATTCAGGTTCCGAAAGGTAGTACCGTGGCACTGGTGGGTCAGTCGGGCTGCGGCAAGAGCACGCTGGTAAATCTGGTCATGCATTTTAACGATGTAAACTCCGGGCGCATCACCCTTGAAGGGAAGGACCTTCGTTCGATCTCACAGGAGGATCTGCGCAAACGCATCTCGCTGGTTCCGCAGAGTACTTATATATTCTCCGGTACAGTCGAGGATAATCTGAAGATCGTCGATGCAAACGTGAGCCGCGAGAGAATGCTTGAGGTCCTCAATGATGTTCATCTGGAGGATCTTATCGGAAAGGACGGACTTTCTACGGACGTTGGTGAAGGCGGCAGCAAGCTCTCGGGCGGACAGAAGCAGAAGATCGGCATCGCCAGAGCACTTCTCTCAGATGCAGACTATATTGTCTTTGACGAAGCCACCTCCAATGTGGACGCTACCAGCGAAGAGGACATCTGGAACTGCATACATTCTCTGAGCAATACAAAGACGCTCCTGATCATCTCTCACCGCCTGTCTACGGTCCGAAATGCCGATATGATCTATGTCATGAGCCGGGGCAAGGTAGTCGAGAGCGGCAATCACGATAAGCTCATATCCCTGGAAGGTATTTACGCGCAACTGGTCATGGAGCAGGATATCCTTGAAAATTACGGAAGGAGGACAGTGTGATA
The DNA here is from genome assembly GCA_024685545.1 of Eubacteriales bacterium. Classification (GTDB taxonomy): domain Bacteria; phylum Bacillota; class Clostridia; order Eubacteriales; family Anaerofustaceae; genus JAAYHF01. Next base: position 6,898 of record JAIKVR010000053.1, read on the forward strand.
TGGGTATCCAGGCAAAAAAACTGAGCGCCTTCTCTATTCTTAAACGGCTGTTCGGGTTCACCAAACAGGTCAGGCGGGAAATGGCGGCATGCATCACCGGAGGTATATTCAGCGGACTGGCGAAGATAGGCATTTATATCTGTACTGGTATGCTGTTGGCTATTGCCTCAGGTCAGGCTCCCGGAAAGAGTCTTGCTTGGCCCGGCATAATGATCGTGGTATGCACGATCCTAATTCCTATCACATATTACTTTGAAATGTTCAAGGGCCATGATGTGGCTTATCACTTATTGGCCATACTTCGCACCTATATGTTCGGGGAGATCGAACGCCTCAGTCCCGCAAAACTCACCGGGGAACGCAAGGGAAACATCATCTCCACGCTTATGGCTGATGTGGATACGCTGGAGATTTTCTTCGCTCACATGATCGCTCCTATCGCTACCGCAGTAGTGTGCACGGTTTTTTCACTGGTCTTCATCGGAGTGCGCACTCCCAAACTGGCGCTCATCATCATACCGCTTTATCTCTATGTGGGAGTGATCAGCCCGGTACTTATCGCCAAGGCGGGCCGCGGAAAGGGCCGGCAGTATCGTCAGGAGCTGGGCGATCTTAAATCATACATTCTGGACAGCCTGCGAGGTCTGAAGGAAGTACTGATCTTCCGCAACGGTCAGGAAAGACTTGACAATATCGACGAACGCGGTAGAAGGCTGAACAGGCTTCAGATCGGGATAAACAGACAGAATGCCATGCTGATGAGCGCACCGAATTTCCTCATCCAGCTCTCCAGGATCATTGCCTTCAGTGTCTGCGGAGCCCTTGTGGCAAAGAATGGTCTGAGCTCCTATAACGCCATCGTGCTCATGCTCATGGTACCTGCCACCTTCGATTCACTGACCCAGCTCAGCACTTCGACTACCGGGCTGATCCAGACCTTCGGAGCGGCAGAGAGAGTATTCGCTTTGATAGATGAGCCTTCGCAGGTAGAGGACAACGGTACGGAAACCTTCCCCGAAAAGATTGAGGACATCGAATTCGACAACGTTTCCTTTACTTATCCCGGGACGAAATCCAAAGTTCTTGACGGTTTCAGCATGAAAGTGTCGGGAGGGGAGAATATCGGTCTTATGGGGGAAAGCGGCTGCGGCAAGACCACAATCATGCACCTGTTGCTGCGTTTTTACGATCCTGACGAGGGCTATATCCGCATCAACGGCAGGGATATCAGAGAGTTCTCATTAGAGGAGCTTCGCAGAGGCATATCCATGATGGAACAGGATACCTTCCTGTTCAACGACAGTCTGATCGAAAATATCAGACTGGGGAAACCAAATGCTTCGGAAGAAGATATCGTATCGGCTGCCAAACGGGCGTCCATCCATGATCTGATCATGACTCTGCCGGAAAAATATGAGACGAAAGCGGGGGAACTGGGCGGGCGGCTCTCCGGAGGCGAAAAACAGCGCATTGGCATAGCTAGGACCCTGCTGAAAGACAGCGAGCTGATGCTTTTCGATGAGCCTACCAGCAGTTTGGACATCCTCAACGAGAAAGGGCTGCTTATGACTATCGACGAGAATTTTGCCGATAAGACCGTAGTAATGATTTCTCACCGAAACTCCACACTCGGTGCCTGCGATCGTATCTACAAGGTTATGGATGGGCATGTAGCGGAAGAGATAAACCAGAAATGACCTTACATTGAATTTTAGAAACATAAGCCCTCTGCTGCAGTTTGGACTGCAACAGTGGGCTTTGCTTTGAATAGCAATATGCCTCCCGCAGCTGATAATGACTCAGAGGAATAAGGTGAGTAGTTCGTTTCGGCCAGTGACCGCACGGAAGTATTGCAGTATTCTGATCCAAGTAGTACCCATTGGATTAATAATATTCATTCCATGAGCGTCAAAACGGAAAAAAATAAAGAAATAATGAATTAATACTATGTTTTTAAAGGTTTGATTAAGGTTTGTCAGGTATTTTATAGACAATAATTTTCCCCTCTTAGTAAATATAATATGCCGGACGAGCGCCCCCGAACATCGGGGGCGTTTGT
>JAIKVR010000060.1 GCA_024685545.1 Eubacteriales bacterium
CCTCTCATCGATTATCGACAAACTGTTGGAAATATTCTGGTACGTGCTTTCCGACCTGTCTTCACGGATGATACGGGATATCGGGATACCACGGGAGATGAGATAGTGCTCCATGGCTTCCGCTTCCGTGATATCCTCTCCTGCCCCCTGTCCTCCCGACACGATGGCGATGGTCCCGGGATGTTCAGCCAAATAATCAACCGTACAATCCAGCCTGTATCTCAGCGATACGGAAGGGGTCCTGCCTCGTACAAGAGCACCGAGCACGATAACGTAATCCGCATTCACATCCTTATCCCCTCCGGAAGCAGCTATAATCGGCACCTCCACGACAATGAAGCAGGCGATCCCGATGGCGATGACGATTGCGAAAGCAATTGCCAGCCTTTTGAGCCCGATCCTTCCCAGCATATCAATAACGAAGATGACCAAGGACGCAAGCATCAGCGTATAGGACAGATAGCGAAAGCCGGTATCGACATAGCGCGCAAAGATCCCCAGTCCCATGAGAGCTGAGGAGGAAACTGAGCAGATCAGTTTTGTTCCTGGCTTTTTTTGTTTCATATCAGACCTGGTCTGCCCCTGTAAAAGGGGACTGTCCACAATTAATATACGTCATGCAAAACCGTTGATGATGAGACAAAGGCTTAAATAATTACTATCCTTCCTTCAACGCGGCTGTCCAGATTTGAAGAAGCTGAGAGCAGTTCTTCAAGGATGGAGAAAGTAGACGTGACCACCATACGCGGGCGTTTGTTTGCCGTCACTTCCTCTAAAGGGAGCCCGAAGGCCTCGGGGAATATCCCGTAATGATACTCCTGGAGGGCGATCTTTATCATATCATCATCTTTTATATCTCTGCCGTTCAGCCGGAATTCCTTTAATTCATGCTCTTTTCTGTCGTAGAGCAGCCGCATCCCGCGGGAGAGCTGATAAAACTCTGTATGGTCACCTTCGAAGGCTTCATCCCGGAGCATGAACATCATCATGCGCCTGAACTGTTCCCCTGTGACCTCCAGCATATAAACCGGATCGTCATAGGGACAGCATTCCATAAGATCGGAATAAGTGACCAGAGGACCCAGAGTATCTTTCCTTATACTGCCGGAACCGAAAAGCATCACGTCGAAGCTGGAATCCACCTGCATAAGATCCGCCATGAGGTTTCCGAGTTCCGTTTCCTGATAGCGGGAAGGATGCGTGAGCGGACGCTTGAAGCTCGTGATGATATGCCCGTATTTCTCGTCGGTCTGTGACTTGTATCCTTTCAGTACCTGATCCAGTGCAGGATCACTTGGGCAGTCACGGGATGAGATGGGCACTGTGCGCCATGAAAGCGAGGATATCTGTTTTTTCTCTGTGTCGATCTCGATATCGAAACGGCCTATCTGGTTAGTGCCCATGCCTGCCTGAACTATGGGTATTCCGTTGACGACGCACGGCTCGTCCATATAAGTATGGGTATGGCCTCCGATAATAAGGTCGACTCCCCAGTTCGGGTCGATCAGTTCGGCAAGCTCCTTGTCCTTATCGAAACCTATGTGGGTCAGAAGAACGGTAAGGTCGACGCTGGTGGTGCGGTAGTTATCGCATATAACGCCTACCTCATTAGCGGCTTCCCATACATCGATGAATGAGCCGATAATGGATTCATTCCGCGTCTGTGACAGCACCTCCTCGGTGATGACGCCTATGAACATGATATTCATCCCGCCCACTTTGATTATCTCATACGGTTTGAATAGACGGGCCCTGTTCGTTTTGATAAACAGATTCGAGTTTATGATCGGGAATTTTGCACATTTTTCTATGAAAAGGAGATGCGCCACGCCGTAGTCGGTCTCATGGTTTCCTAAAGTAACTACGTCAGGGGAAATGATGTTTATCAGTTCAATGGTAGAGATCCCCTTAAATTCGCTGTCGATTACCGAACCGCGGAACATGTCGCCCGCTATAGCGTAAATGACGTTTTTCTCCTTTTCCTTCATGTTTTTCACGTAACCGGAAAGCATGGATAACCCGCCTACGGAAGTGCCGTCCTCCATCTCTTCCGGAAGGAAATCCCCGTGAAGATCATTGGAATGAAGAAGTGTCAGTTTTTTTATACCGCTCATTTCATATCTCCTTGAATGCTTATAAAATCTAGATGCCAAATGGCGCGTCAGTACATCACGATAAAGAAATAGCCCAGTCCGCCTTTGCCGTCGTTATATGTCATCTTTTGCCTTATCGACATTGCCATGATATCGATTCCGCTTCCTTCGATCGAATAACGGATCCTGTCCGGAAATCTGCAGGGCTTATTATCTTTTGCAGCGCATTCCGGACAGACATTGCATCCTCCTGGCCCGGCTACCATCACCGGCATGTTCTCGGTAGCTTTTCTCAGATTTTCCAGAGATGATGCCATTTTGCCGAAACTTTCTTTAACTCTCTCACGTCCTCCCCTCATGGAGACGACTTTATTGATCATCAGAGCGTTATCGTATTTCAAAAAACGCGCCTTGTTCTCTTCCATAGTGCCGCTTCCGGGAGGACATGCGTGATTCTTTCCGTAATTGCCGCAGGTATTCCTTGCACATTCCTTGAAGACAGCTTCTGAAAAAATAATATCGTCACTAGACAGCTCCCTGTACTCGTCGAAGCCAGAATCCGTTATTATTTTTTTCAGCTCGTCTTTCAGCATTTTCCACAATCCGCAGCCTTTGTTTTTATAATTATACCATTTTTCGCCCTCTAAGCCATATGCACGGTATTGAAAAGCGGGAACCATATGGCTCCCGCTTTCATTTGTCATTGATGTTTTGTCAGAGTCAGCCCGGAAAATCCAGGATTGCATCCATATCGGCAGTAGTCGTATCCTGGTATTATCTGTGGACAGCGAAACGGTTGCCGGTGATATCTCTCCAGATCTTGTCTATCTTCTCCTCGGGGAATGTGATCTCCTTCTCATCAACGAGCACATTGAGGTTGCTTTCAAGCTGTTTTTCGCTGGAGAAACCCATAAGAGCAGCATAAAGCCTCTTGCGTGAGAGCAGCCAGCGGTAGGCGAATTCGATAATAGTCATGTCCAATTCCCCGGCCATCGCGGTGAGCTCGTCGACCGCGTCGCGGTTAAGTTCGGAATAGTAGCGGGCGCGATATCCTCTGTTGTCAGCGAGACGGTTGCCTTTTACTTCGGAATCCTGCTGGTATTTGCCGGTGAGCATCCCGCCTGCAAGAGGATTGAACGCCACAACGGACATGTCGTAGCTGTCGGTGAACGGAACGATCTCGTCCTCCACGCCTCTGGTGAGCATATTGTAGCCGTTCTGGGTTATGACAGGAGGCTTGAGTCCGAGCTCCTTAGCCGTGAAAACCATTTCACACATCCTCCATGCGGAGAAGTTGCTCACTCCGTAATAACGGATCTTGCCGGAATCGATGAGTTTGTTCATCGTTACTACGAATTCACGAGAGGTCACTTTATTGTCCGGGAAATGGGCATAATAGATATCGATGTAGTCGGTCTTCAAGCGTTTGAGGCTATCTTCCACTTCCTGTGTCACGTATTCTTCGGAAAGTCCGCCGAACTTGCCGTTGCGGGGATCCATTCCTCCGCCGACCTTCGTGGCGATGACGACTTTATCCCTTTTTCCTTCAAGCGCGTTGCCGAGGAATATTTCGCTCGATCCGGCGCCTGCGGTGGGCGAACCGGGATAAATGTCCGCCGTGTCAAAGAAATTTATGCCCTTATCGATGGCCAGGTCGCAGCAGCGCTTGGCTTCATTCTCATCCACCTTATCTGCAAACGTCATGGTGCCGATGCATATATTGGATACTTTAAGCGTTGTCTGCGGAAGTTGATTATAACGCATAAGGATACCTCCTTTGTTTTGTTTTCATTATAACACCTGAATTGACCCAGGTAAATAAAAAAACTCCGGTAAACGTTGTTCACCGGGAGCTCAGAACTGCAAATATGGACTGTAAATGCATTGCTGCTATTCGATACTGCCGAGCAGCATGTTTATGCGCTCAGGGACATCGTCATATGGAATATCCAAAGCGATGGACAGCTCCCCATACAGCAGGCTCTGTGCTTTTTTAAGATAATCCTGGTCCACCTCGTTCGGCTTGCGCTTGTCTCTCTGCGCTTTGGCGATCTTGGCTTTTATGAATTTTATAAGGATAACAAGATCGTCGCAGCTGTGGGAATCGATCATTGAACGGTATTTTTCCCTGAGCGTCTTGGAATTCAGGTTCATATCTATGGTGCCGTTGATATGAGGGATCGTTGCGATGAATTTTTCAGCCTGAGACGAGTCCATGACGGGACGGATGAATACTGCGGTATCAACGGGGGTGTATATGGTCTCCTCACGGTATACAGGACAAAGCGTATAGTGCTGCTTGTCTGTCGTATCCTTCAGGATATCGGGAACTCCGACATCCACGATACGGCACACGCCTGTGCTTCCGTATATCACATATTCGCCTTTCTGAAACATAGTTGACTCCGCTTTGACGAAAATCGGCTTAAAAAGCCCGTTTAGACACTAATATTATAACACGTTCAAAAGCCAAATGTAAGAACCAATTTACGGAAAAAGGCTTTGGATAAACAAAATCCGCCCGAACGGGCGGATATGAGTTCTCTAAACAAATAAATCAATCGGCAGCAGAAATGATACGGCTTTACTGCTTTGCTCCGCAGTGTTTGCAGAATTCCGAATCGGCGTCTATCTTTGCGCCGCAGCTCTTGCAGAACACCTGTGCCTCCTCCATGCCTTCCTTTATGCCTTCCGCCACCGCGGAAACCATTTTTTTAACTGAAGGAGCAGCCATATCCACGGTCTTTTCAAAGGTTCCGCCAATGGCGTCCGCGTTCTCATCCAGCACCCTGCGGACTGTTTCAGCCTGTATTTTGCCTGCTCTGGCTCCTATATCCTCCAGGGTATCCATGTTTTCTTTCAGTATCCGCTGTGCGGAATCAGCCATTACCTCTCCGCCTGTGGAGGCGATGTCCTTGAGGTCTTCTTTGCCCGCGTCCATCATGTGCTTCATTGCCTTTATCTCTCGTGCCATCATTCTTCCGCGAAGTTTCGGACTGATAATGAACGCAATGACGAAAACAAACACGATTCCGATGATGACCGGAACGATATAAAACATAATATCAAACAAACCCTGATGATAATGCATATCTACCTCCTGTGCTTATACAATAATACCACAAAGCTCACGCCATGGTGCAGTTATTATATCGGTACACAGATCAAATCTGATCTGCGGGATAAAAAAAACAGCCGGAAGGCTGAAAGTGGTGGAGAGAGATGGATTCGAACCATCGTAGGCGTTGCCAACGGATTTACAGTCCGCTCCCTTTAGCCACTCGGGCATCTCTCCACGCGACAATGGCTATTTTATCTTATCGGGCTCCTTTAGTCAAGAGTTTATTA
>JAIKVR010000019.1 GCA_024685545.1 Eubacteriales bacterium
AGCTTGAGGACCAGTTCGATGTGGATTCCATGATGCAGGCCGCGGCTGATCACGGCAGGAACTTTGCCGCCTTCAGCGATTACATAAAGAGCCTTTATCCCGGCTGCATGCTGATCGGCACGGGAGGCTGTCACAGATGCAAAAAATGCACCTATCCCGATGAGCCCTGCCGCTTCCCCGACAAGCTCACCCACTCGATGGAGGCGAACGGCATGGTGGTAAGCGACGTGTGCACCGCCAACAACGTCAAATACTATTATGGACCGGGGACGCTCACCTATGTGGCCTGTGTCCTCATAGACTGATCACTGACATATTACGCCGCCGCTCATACGGCGGTTTTTTTATCCGCTTTATTTTGGTATAATTCTCCGGGAGAAAAACATGGAACAATCCGCCGATATCTTCGATAAACTCAATGAAAGGCAGGCAGAGGCCGTCCGTACCACGGAGGGCAATGTCTGCGTCGTGGCAGGCGCCGGGAGCGGAAAGACCAAGACTCTGGCTTCCAGGTTCGCCTATATCGTCTCCGAACTCGGCGTTTCCCCTTCGGCGGTCCTGTGCGTCACCTTCACCAACAAGGCCGCCTATGAGATGAAGAAGCGCATCAGGACGATGCTGCCGGACAAGGACCTCGGCTATGTCACCACCTTCCACGGTTTCGGCGCCGTCTTCTTTAAAGAGGAATTCAACGCCCTGGGCTATCCGGAGGCCTTCGTGGTGATGGACAGCGAGGATAAGGACAGCATACTCAAGAATCTTTTCGCCGAATACGGCGTCACCTCCAAGCAGATGACGGTAAGAGAGATGTCCGATTATATCGAGATAAAAAAAGGTCAGACGGACTACGTGCCCCTTGTCACCTCGACCGATATCGGCGATATACTCAAAGCCGCCCGGCAGGCTGAGACCCTTAAGGACAGGATCACCTACAGGTATTACTACGAGCAGCGCAAGCTCTTCGGGCTCGATTTCAACGATCTTATCTATTTCCCTCTGTATCTTCTCAGGACCAGGGAGGATATAAGGGAGAAATGGACCAGGCGCCTCGAGTACATAATGATAGACGAGTATCAGGATATCGATAAGGACCAGTACGCGCTCTCCGAGATACTCTCCTCCTATCACGGAAATCTGTTCGTGGTGGGCGATCCCGACCAGACGATCTATACGTGGCGCGGGGCCGACGTAAGGTTCATGCTCAACTTCACAAAGACCCACGAAAACGCCAGGAGCATCATAATGGATCTCAACTACCGCTGCACGCCGCAGATACTTTCGGCGGCAAACACGCTGATATCCTTCAATAAGCAGAGGATCGAAAAGGACCTCAGGGCATTCCGCCCGGACGGGGCCAAGCCTCTTTATCTTCACGCGAAGGACCCAAAAGAGGAGAGCGAGTGGATAGCCGAGAACATAGCCAGGCTGCATGAGGGCGGGCTGAACTATTCGAAGATAGGGATACTCTACCGCGCCAACTATATCTCGCGCAACGTGGAAGAGGCGCTGTTCAAAGCCAAGATCCCGTACACTCTGTACAGTGGAGTCGAATTCTACCGCCGCAAGGAGATAAAGGACGTGCTGTGTTATCTCAGGATGACAGTCAGCGCGGATGACATCGCATTCCTCCGTACGGTAAACGAGCCCAGACGAAACATCGGCAGAAAACGCATCGAATTCCTCAGCGAAGTATCCCGTAATGAAGGGATAACGCTGTATAATGCCCTTAAAGAACACTTAAGCGACCAGCTCTTCAGAAACACCGGGGCTTCGATATACGTCGAACTCATAGAGACCTACAGGGACGGGGCTGATGAGATGAAGCTCACCGACCTGCTCACGGGGCTCCTGGCGGACAGTGGTTACGAGGAATATCTGAGGCTCGCCGGCAGAACGGACAAGCTCGACAATCTGGCGGAACTCAAGCAGTCCGTATTCGAATACGAGACTTCGGCAGGGGAGGAGACGAGCGTTTCGGAATATCTTTCCCACGCGGCGATGTTCACCAATCTGGACAGTCCCGAGAAGACGTCGGCCGTGAAGCTCATGACCGTGCACAGCGCGAAGGGACTGGAATTTCCCGTGGTGTTCGTATGCGGCATGTCCGAGGGCATGTTCCCGACAAAGCGGACGCTTACCTCCGAGAAGCTGGAGGAGGAGCGCAGGCTGGCATATGTGGCTTTCACCAGGGCCATGGACAGGCTCTTCCTTTCGGACGCGGAAGGAGCGGGCTTCGACGGAAGCTTCAGGTATCCGTCCAGGTTCATCCTTAACGCCGGCAGGGATAACATCGACTATGTGCGCGAACCGGACGAGGAGCTCATGGAGAGCGCAGGCAGACAGATCAGACGCAGCGAAAACGCGGAAAACACCCTCTCGGAGATAAGGGAGGGCTCAAGAGTCAGGCATAAGATCTTCGGTGAAGGCACGGTGCTCTCGCTGGATATGCTCAAAAAACTCATCTTAATAAAGTTCGACGCCATTGCCACTCCGAGGACGCTGAGCTGCGAGGTCCCGTTAGAGAAGATAGATTGAACATATTCAAGATAAAAAGACAGAAGGTAAAAGACATGTCAGTAAAGAAACCTGGATTATACGAGGATATAGAGAAGGCGGGGGATTTTTCGAAGGTAGTCGCCGACGCCCGCACCTACGAGATCGATATAAAGAACGTGGAGGTGTCCGGGGCGGCATTCGACGGAGCGGATCTAACGAGCCTCGGATTCGCGGGGGTGTCCTTCAGGGAATGCAAGTTCACGGGCTGCGACTTTTCCAGGTCCAATTTCGTGGACGTCGCCTTTACGAACTGCGATCTGTCGAACAGCGTATTCGAGGAATGCTATTTCAACCGCTGTGAATTCTTCGGCTGCAAAGGCGCGGGAACGTCGTTTTCCCAGGGCGTGATGAAGGACGTCTCGTGGCAGAACTGCAACTTCCGCTACAGCCTTTTCAATAAGACCAGCTTTTCAAATGTGGCCATAACCTACTCTGATTTCTGCGATTCATCCATCACGGAGAGCTCTCAGACCTCCTTTGAGATACATAACGGTTTCTTCCTGGGTACGAACTTCTTCAGGACCTCACTGAAGGGCATGGATTTTTCCGACAGCGAGATATCCGGCATCGTGGTGTCCGACAGTTTTTACGAGCTCAAGGGAATGACGGTATCCTCCCTGCAGGCGCTGGAGCTTGCGGGACTGCTCGGAATCAGTGTAAAAGATTGAAGCTTTAACATTTCTTTCGGGATCATTGCCTTGTCGCCTTGAATCGGAGACGGCTCTATGGTATCTTATAACTTAGCCATAACTAACCGGGAGGAATCCATGAAGTCTGTATTGATCCCCGCTCTGCTCTCGACGATAGCCGGTCTTTCCACTGCGCTTGGAGGACTGCTGGCCATCGTCAAAAAAGATCTCAGCTCGCGTTTCATGTCATTTTCCCTTGGGTTTTCCGGCGGAGTAATGATATATATCGCGATGACGGAGCTCTTGACCGACTGCAGGACGGCACTGACGGCTGCCTACGGAGCGAAGCCCGGGGCGATCTATGCAGCGCTCTCTTTCTTTGCCGGGATGCTGCTGATCACGGTAATCGACATGCTAGTTCCTGAGGCGGACAACCCTCATGAGCTCTCTCATGTCAATTACACTAACGAGGAGAATTTCTCCGGAAAGCTGATGCGCAGCGGTTTACTGACCGCCGCGGCGATCTTTATCCATAACCTTCCTGAAGGGCTGACGACTTTTTCCATGTCAGCTGCCGATCTTTCCCTCGGACTGCCGATAGTTTTCGCGGTCGCCATACATAACATACCCGAGGGGATCGCGGTGGCCGCCCCTGTGTATAAGGCTACGGGCAGCCGGAAAGAAGCATTCCTGCTCTCACTGCTGTCGGGAATAGCCGAACCGATAGGGGGATTATTCGGATACCTGCTTTTGAGGAACTATCTGACAGACGTATTTCTGGGCTGCGTATACGGAGCAGTGGCGGGAATAATGGTATACATCACTCTGGATGAGCTGCTTCCGCTGGCTCATGAGTACGGGGAGGAGCACACTTCGATCTACGGCATCATAAGCGGAATGGCTGTCATGGCAGGCAGCATCATCATGTTCATGTGAAGGCAGCGTTTCCCCGCACGATTCAGCCGGTTGATCAAATGAGTATTATAATTCGCAGTCTTCTTCAGGAGACTGCGAATGCTTTTTTATATATACCAGTATAAAAACTTTCCGTCTTAATGTCCGGTTTGACAAATGCGCAGAATCTGTCTGTGCCGATAATCACCGCCGGATCTGTATTCGGTTATATCCTGAAATAATTGACGAAAGAGCTGTATCCGAACATTTCCTCTCTGCCGTCCAATACCCATCCTCCTTCGGCTTTTTCTGCAGTGACCCATTGGATACGGGCAAGCTTGCATTCCAGATCACCCGGCAGGAACATCCTCAACTGCCTTTTGTAATGCTCTCTCCTGGCTTTTCTGAAAGTCAGGTCATCCAGAATGAGATACAGGGCAGGGACGGATCCGCTGGCAATGATTAGGACGGCACATCCGGCAGAGGCAAAATGCTTCGGATGAGCACATGTTCCCGCTTCGTGTATGAAGCCTGAACTCGCCGTCGGAAAACACGCCCTGACCGCTGTAGTAGATCATTTGATCGAATATCTGCCTGTCAAAATCGACTGTATCTGCAACCTTCTCAAGGTTCATAGACGAACTGACAGATTAAGCAACATCCCTGCAGTGGAATTGCTCTATCGATCCGCAGCTGTACCGTGTACATACCATGAAGGAACCGTTTCATAAAGACCTGTCCCTTCGGGTATTTGACCGGGCACTCGCCATAGTTCCTTATTTTAGTGTCGATCTTCCGATTGAACCTGGTCGCCCAGTCTTCCCGCGAATCGTCGGCGGTGATCGAATGGATCCTGCTCAGGATACGCCCGGACTTAAGACCGTAGTCATACTGCTCTCTTTCGCAGAGAAGAGGTATGATCTTTTCAGCGCTGTCTCCGTCGATCCAGCTATATATCGAGTATACGCCTTCATCGCTGATCCCGAACTCGACAGGCTGGCACATCGGTATTCCAAGAGACGCGACGCGCTGCATCATCGTAAATTCGGACTGCTTTGCATCATACTGTGCAATATCGGAAACACGAAGAAAGAACCGGTTGCCCTTATCATCGCTAATGAGTTATTTCCTGTCTGCCGACCAGCCTTCGAGTATTGGTTCTCTGTTTTCGATAATCAACGGGTCCTCCATGAATCGCGGTATATCAATATCCAAAAATCGACACTTACCGGTGGATATACATCCTGGACGAATACTGCTGACCGTCGCAGTGCACCATGCACAGGAATTCCCAGCCGTAGCGCTCGTAAAATCCGATATGGTCAGTGACAAGGTAGATCGGCGTAATGCCCTTGGATCGCATATCGGCAACGACCATGTCGAGAAGTTTGCCTGCAATGCCTCTTTTTCGGTATTCTTCTTCGGTATATACCGCACACACGTTCGGAGCCAGATCCCTGCGGTCATGAAAATCATTCTCGATAACTCCCATGCCGCCGATTATCTTTTCTTTATCGAGACACAGATACCATCCGTACTCCGTTGTCCCGTTCAGATAGTCGCTCATGCATTCATCGTAGGCTTCCGCGGGAATTCCCCATTTGCTGTGGAACCATTCTGCTGCCTGATCCTTGTATTCCGGTCTGTCTCTTAAAGTGATGTATTCGTATTCGCTCATTATACGGCCTCCGTATGACCGTGATGGGCAGCAAGCTATCGCTTGTCCCATCCGTCAAGGCATATTCTGATCTCGCTTACGGGAATGAGCACTCCGTAACGGAATGTTTTGCCGTTCAGGGAGTATGAACCGCCGGGGGTGATGCCGACAAGCCCCATCTGCTCGCCGATCGCCGCCCCTCCGCTGCTGCCGACGTGGATATATGCGCTGTGCCTCATGGCGTTGCTCGGGAAACCCTGCGATCCTCCGAGCTTTTCGATGCCCAAAGTGACTTTGCCGTAGGATACCGCGAACCATTCGTTCTGAGGATTGCCGACGCACATTATCCTATCGCCCTTTTGCGGATCGTTTTCGGCAAGGCCGATCACGGCAAGATCTTCATCCGAGGAAAAAGATATGACGGCCAGATCGTCTCTGGTGCTGACGTATTCGACCCGGGCCGCATACATCGCGTCATAGGTCTGCGGAGAAAGCACGTTGTAATCCACGCCCGGAATGTCCTCTGAGATCATTTCCGTATTCACCGTAAAGACGAGCTGCTGCGCGTTTTGTTCGCTGACCACATGCGCTGCCGTCAGTGCGTAATACATGTTGCCGTCCCGCATGAAGATAACTCCGCTTCCGCATTCTCCGTAGGAGACGCCTCCGTCCTTTTCGGTCCTTGACATGATCCCTATATTTGCAGAAAGCAGCCCCGACTGTTCGAAAGCGGCTTTCATGTCCTCATATACGATATTTCTGCTGTCCTCATTGCCTGCGGAGCACGCGGACAGTATGAGGAAAGCTTCTGCAGCAAGAATAATGATCAGCA
>JAIKVR010000028.1 GCA_024685545.1 Eubacteriales bacterium
CGATATGATACATTAAATATATCACAATTGTTTTGAAATTCCAAACGTGAAATGCAACGTTCAAGGTATATGACACTATGGTGTCAGTTATAAACGACATCATTTAGGAGTAGAAAGGCTCCTGTGTTGGGCTCCAATAGAGCCCGATACAGGAGCCTTGTTTTAATATGCAGGGATGCCGTATCCAAGGATCTCATAGTAGCCTACAGGATAGCGCCTTTCCGCACAGCTGTCAGTTGTATTTCCCTCAACCGTGTATACATAACCATTTTCGACCTTTTCGACGATGCCTGTATGATCAGCGCGGCCGTCCTGAGAGCCGGAGCCCCCTTTGTGATCCCAGTCAAAAAAGATTATCATTCCGGGAGAGGGATCTATAGAGTTATCGGCCCACTGACCTCTCTGCTTGAACCAGTTTGTCCCCCTAACACAGCCTGCATACTTCGGGATGATCCCGTTTTCGATATAACCGCACTGGTCTGCGCACCAGGAAACGAAGCATGCGCACCATTCAATTCGGGAGCTGCAGCCGTACCACGACCAGTAAGGTTCCCCTCCGACGTTACCGATCTGGCTAAGCGCGATCTGGACGATCATATCGTCAAAACCGTAGATGCCGTAAAGCACCGCAAGCCACAAGGAATTATCAGCTTTAAGCAGCTCTTCGAGCTTCCTGTTCTGATCAGTGCTGAAACTGTACCGGCTTGCCATAGTGCCAGCATCCTCATGACTGACCGCAATATAAAGCGTGGTATGCGTCACTTCGATCTCTTTTTCCAGAATATTCCCATGCCCGTCGTCAGTTTCAATTACCTTGGTTTCGGTCTTTGTCTCTGTTCTGTATGATATGCTGTACATTGTCCAGAAGATATCTTCCAGCAGCTGTTTCTTTTCATCAGTCATGGTAGCCACTTCCGTAGCGTTATCCGGATCAGTCGTGGTTTTTACTGCATAGACCGACAGTACCTGTGCCCAGACAACGCGCGAACCGGACATCTCAACGTCATCATGAGGAATGTCAGACTTGATTGATTCGATCCGGTTCTGATAATCCTCATTGATGTCACGTATTACCTGCTGCATGGTCATGTTGACACCGGTATCTTCACCGGAGAAGAATATCCCGTAGCAGGATCCAGCGGTCATCGCAATGAGGCATATTAGGATGATGATCGCTGCTGCGGCTGAGCCTCCGGCAGAGACAGCAGCGATAAGATTCATTGTAGCATTGATAATGGCTTTAACTGATGAATTGACAGCTTTGCCGACGGTAACAGCCGTATCGTAAACAGGAACTGCCGTCTGCTTTGCTTTCGCTGCAGCCTTCTTGGCAGTCCAGAAAACAGTCTCAGCCGCTTTCCCCGCTACTATATCAGATTCAGCATTCCTGATAGCTGCCCAGGATGCCCTCTTAGCCGTTTTGACGGCTTTCCGTGCCGGTTTGATGCGAGCTCCGGATGTTTTGATCGTCATATCACTAACCTTTGATTTGCCAGTGACCCTCTTCATAGCGTGAGATGCATTGCGACCGGTGCCGTGAACGATGTTTTCCGCCATAGACCCGGCTTTATCTTCTGCATATTCGGAAGGGGAGGACTGATTCTCATCCGTCAGATTCCTGGCCGTATCTTTCGAACGGACAAAGGCACGCTTCATCCGCTCTTCGGCGACAGAGACCCTGTCCAGCAGCTTTATGTCCCTGACTTTCTCTCTCGTTCTTATATCGGGCATCAGTCCACCTTCCTTGCCACTACGACGAATCGTCCGTTCTTATAGGTATATTCGCAGGTCGAGAGCGTCAGCAGCCGGTCTCCGAATCGCGCCTCGACTCCGGTATCATACAGCTCACGGGCATGGACCTCCTTCATGAACTCGATGAACTCCTCCTCATCCATGGCAAAGCATTCGTTATACCTGAAAGTCTCGCTGTCCGCATCGAACCTGAAAGCAGCGACGACCTCATACTCCCCGAAGGAAGAGAGCGTATCGAAGTGGATAAGAGGATGCTCTCTGTAGAAGTCTTCGTCCGCATACCTGCACAGATCGGTGAACATGCTGCCGTTTTTCATGTGATGGCCGTAGATGACGATGTTGTTGCTTATTCCAATGACACAACTCTCCTCGACATAAGGTACGCCGTAGCTGCTCCTGCTCCTGTCAAAGGCGTGCTTCAGATAGTAATCGGGATCATCAGGTGTCTGCATGACTGGATAATCGACATTGGTCCCGTCGATGCGGATCCATCCCACGAAGTCCCGGTTTTGTTCATACAGAGTCCCGTACTTCTCGTAAGCAAGCGCAGCCTGCTGAGCGAGGATCTCCTCTTCGGCAAGCTCCGCCGGTCCACCTGCCTCCGTAGGATCGTCCGTTACCGGTAGCTCTGTATCCGTTACCAGGCCGGAAAGCTCTTCAAAAGCCTCAGTACTGGCTTTGGCGTCTCTGTACTGTCTCGAAAACATGACGCCAGAAACGATGAATGACACCGTGAAGACGACGGTCAGCGCGATCCCCAAAAGCTTTTTCTTTTTCATTGGTCCCTCCTCAGTGAGGCAGGCCTTAGGAGGCCTGCCCCGCAAAAATGCCCTCTCCGGGCCTGGTGGTCATGAGCTGATAGAGCTTCGTGTCCTTAGGAAAACGGTTCACGAAGGGCACCAGCGATCCTCCGTACTTGATCAGACCGCAGCCGGGATTAGCGTTGGTGATATAGCTCATCTGTTCATTGGAGATATTCAGCAGCTTCGCCAGCTGGTCCCTGTCTGAGGCAGCCTGGTTGAGCATGACGATGAATTCCGAGTTGGAGAGCATCGTGCTCGCCTGTACGGAATCCAGCAGATATTCCACATTCTGGGTGATTGCTGTAGGGTAGGCGTTGCGCTTGCGGAACTGACGCCATGCGGAGTTGAAGAACTGGGCGGAGAACTCGTTCTCGAATACCACATGGAACTCGTCGATGAAGACGTGGGTGCGCTTGCCGTTCTTCCAGTTTAAAGTGACCCTGTTCAGCATGGTGTCGGTGATCACCAGCAGCCCCGTAGGCTTCAGCTGGGCGCCGAGTCCGTGGATGTCG
>JAIKVR010000026.1 GCA_024685545.1 Eubacteriales bacterium
TCTCCCGGCAGGTCTCCTGACTTCGTTCATCGGCACGGCAGCCTTCCCGGTCATTGACCAGTGGCATTATTGCCCTGCCTCCCTTTCACAGTGACGGCATCGCTGCGGATTCTCACCGCATTCCCTTTTCACCCGCCTTTACAGCGGACACCCGGAGATACAAGTTTATTTTTTCAAGGAACTGAATAAAACATTACCAATTTGGATATTACCCGCTGGAACACGAAATGTCAAGGAATTAGCTTATAAAAAGAAATAGACGGTTCCACACGCGTGTACGCATAAACAAAAAAGCCGTCTTTCTGTAGTGTACCCCTAAAGTTGGACGAACCAACAAGGAAGTTCACTTCATTCAGGCGGCTTTGAATAATTGAATCATACGGTTTTTTCTTCAGGTGCAACGATGATCGTAGCGAAATAACCCTCATCGTCGGAAGATTCTCGTATGTCCTTGTAGATCCTTTCATTTTCCAGCCCGCAGTTGGCGACCAGAGAGGAGCGTTCTTCCAGTCCGTACTTTCTGAGGTCCGCTTTCACTCCGGGAAGCTGGCTGCCTGATTTCATCAGCACTTTGCTTCCGGGGAAGGCAAGGACTTTATCCATATCCTTATAGGATCCCGGAACGATCATAAGCGGCTCGTTGGTGGATGTCAGGCTTTCGTTGAGGACTGCAGCTATCGCGCTGAAGCTTGCTACGCCAGGTACTACTGATGTTTTGTATCCGGCATTTCTTACCAGGTCCCTTATGGGAGTGAACGTCCCATATATGGATGTATCCCCGATATTCAGCATAGCTACGTCCTTGCCCTCCGCGAGACAGGCGATTATCTTTTCAGCCTGTTCTTTGTGGGTTGCCGCAAGGATATCTTTATCCCTGCTCATTTTGGATTCGATGTAGATTATCTCTTTGCCTGAGACGTCCATAGCCCCTTTTACGATATCCAGCGCCATGCAGTTTTCGCCCTTTGTCCTGGGAGCGGCAATGACCGGGCAGGACTCAATCACTTTGATAGCTTTCAGTGTCATTAATTCCGGATCACCGGGGCCGGTGCTGACCCCGTACAGTATTCCTTTTGCCATTGTGTCACCTGCTTTTATAGTTTTATTGATATATTGATATGATTATATACCAACACAGATTAAAACAAAAGTTACGCGGCAAATGCCTGAATCGGACAGAGAGTATACTTATGCAAAAGCCGATCTCTGTTCGGTTCTTAATCTTATTTTTGTTATATCCTCGTTACAATCTGATGTATAATCCTAGTATGGAATACAAAGTACTTATCGTTGACGACGAGATCTCAATATGCGAACTTCTTTCGACAGAACTGGAGCTGGACGGATATGAGACAAAATGCGCCTATGACGGGGCTGCGGCCCTGGAGGCCTTTGCTTCATTTAAACCGGACATCATACTTCTGGACATAATGCTGCCCGTATTTTCCGGCTACGAGGTGCTGGAGAGGATTAATTCCGTTTCCGATGTGCCAGTAATCATGCTCACCGCAAGGGATGCCACCGAGGACATCGTGGAGGGACTCGGCAAGGGAGCAGATGATTATATCACCAAGCCTTTTGAAACTTCGGAGCTTCTAGCTCGGATCAATGCCCTGCTACGGCGTTATAAACCGGACAGATCGCTGCGTGACGAGCAGGTGAACGGACCGATGAGGGTGATACCTTCCGCACAGGCTGTCTATCTCGAGGACAAGCCGGTAAAGCTCACAGTGACGGAATTCCAGCTTCTGCAGATATTCCTGAATAACCGTTCTAAGGTGCTGAGTCGCAAGGATATAGCTACTCTTCTTGGAGAACCTGATTATGACGAAAACACCCGTGCCATAGATATGCATATACAGAGGTTGCGCCGCAAGCTTTCCGAAGCAAGCTCTCTGAGGTTCATCGAGACAGTGCACGGGCTCGGCTATAAAATGAGAGATTTCGATGAATCTAAGGTACAGCGCTAAAATGATACTGGCCGCGGTGATCATCACGATCATCACCGCAATCCTTGTGGGTTCTCTGATCATCTGCGGAATGAGAGAAAGCAGTATCAGGCAGCGCGCCGCCTGTCTTAAGGAGATTTGTGATGCCGCTGCTTTTACTCTGCAGGATGATGTCTTCACTGGAGGCGAAGCGGCGGAAAATGCCGCTGAAAGACTCTCCCGTTTCTACGGAATCGACACAGTCATATTCAATGTCGAAGGCACACCGGCAGCAGCTTCATTTTACGATGATGATTATTCCATGTACTCTGGCAACGCAAAAGATGTGCTTGCCGAAAGCAGGCCCGCATACATCTACTGCTCAGGCCGCGAAGGAGGCAGTATAGTCGTCTTTCTGCCGGTGACCCGCGGAGGCGTGACCCTCGGTATCCTTGCCATGCGTGAAGAATTGATCAGTGCGGAAATATCCTATCCGGGTATCGGCCGTGTGTTTTTCACCTCCGTATGTCTGGCACTCTTGTTGGCTATCCTCATCTATCTGCCGCTGCATTATCTGGCGGTGCGGCCGCTCAGGAAACTTGCCTTATATTTCCACTCCAGCGCCAGCGACGAAACGATCCCATTTCCCGATATCAACGCTGCTGAAAACGATACGGTCGGCAGGCTGGTAAACGGCTACAGGCAGATGAGGGCTTCCATAGATGAAAAAATCGGCGAGGTCAATTACGAAAGGGACAAGCTTTCCGCTATCGTTTCGTCCATGCGGGACGGCGTGATCGCCGTGGACGGAGCCGGCGAGATAACTACCATCAATGCCCGTGCGAAGGAATTTTTCCACGGAAGCGAATCCTATCTTTCGGTGATACCCGATCACGAAAAGATGATCGCCGCTGCCCTTGCTGATGAGAAAGGAACCCTTTGCGAGACAGAATATGGAGGGAGGAACCTGCTCATCACTGCTGTAGCCATCGATCCTGATGAGGAAGACGGAGGGGTTCTGTTCGTCATATCTGATAATACCGCAGTAAAAAAAGCCCAGGACGAGCAGAACCGGTTCATCTCAAGCGTTTCCCATGAACTGAGGACCCCGCTGACGACAGTGATCGGATACATAAACATGCTGAAAAGGCGTGGGACATCGGATAAGACCATCACAGACAAGGCTCTGAATTCCATGGACGAGGAGTCGCACCGCCTCTTAAGGCTGGTGAATGATCTCATATCCATGGGCAGGCTCAAGAATTACGAATTCAATCTGAATATGTCAGATATCGACGTGGATGAACTGCTCAGCGAGATAGCTTCCCAGATGAACATAACTGTAGAGAAGAACAACATCGCCGTGGCTTACGAGAGCGTAAAGCTGCCGCCGGTATCCTGCGACAGGGACCGGCTCAAACAGGCGATTCTGAACATCACTGACAACGCTGTCAAGTATTCCCATCCCGGAGATGCGGTAAGGATCACGGCAATCAAGATGGAAGGCTTCATCGAAATAACCGTGCGCGACTACGGCGATGGGATTCCGGGGGACAAGCTTTCCCGTGTATTTGAGCCTTTCTACCGCGTTGAGGATGACAGAACGAGGGTATCCGACAAAGGCGGCTATGGCTTGGGACTCCCCATAGCTAAAGAGATCATCGAGCATCATAACGGGACTATCGGGATCGAGAGCGTTGAAGGCTCAGGCACCTTGGTAATGATCCGTCTGCCGTATAAACAGATAGATGAAAGAGAATCCGGAGAACATGACACTGATTCTTTGGAGCACGATGAAGATGCAGGCATCGCTCGGAAGGAGGCAGAAGATGAAGCGGATGATTAGTATCATTATTCTGGCTGTCCTGATGTGTTCTTTGACCTGTGGGTGCTCAGGAAGGATCATTGCAAACAGTGAACTGATCTTTTTTGCTGATAGTAAAGAGACCCCTGACTACACTGTAATGGTCACCGGATGCGATGATCTTTTCAGCGGGGAGCTCTCATGCTGGAGCCAGAGTCAAGGTTTTGGGGTGTATGTCCGAAATAACATAGGAGGCAGCAAGCCCAATCACATAGGAATATTTGACAGTAAAGGGAACAAATCTCTTTTCAGCGAAGAAAGCATGTTTGCCCGAACAGCAGTCGATGGAGAAGACGGGAGCATTTACTACAGCGTTTATGACAGGAGCACGCTTTCCGCATCGCTGCTCCGTACGACTGCTCAGGGGCGTCAGAAGACGGTGACTGTCAGGGATATAACCGCGAGCAGACTGATATTCTGTGCTTCCGGCGGTATGCTCATATATACCGATGACGAAGACCGCCTGATAGTACTCGACGGGGAAGAACCGAAGGTTCTTTATGTATTCGAAGAAGGGGAAACTGTCGAAGAGATGCTTTTGGCGGATTCGGAAAACGCGGTTTACGTGCGCACCTCATCATCGGACGGAGGGCGAATAATAAGTCTGGACATATCGGAAGGATATCCGAAAGTAATTGCCGAGAACGTATGCGGGATGGCGCTGAATGAAAACTATGGCCTTATTTACATGAGCAGCGGGAAAACGGAGAAAACTGTCTTTGCATACAGAGACGGTGAATCGGTCAGACTGCGTTCGCTGCCCGAGGATGCGGATTCCTTTGCCGTAAGTCCCGGAGGAGAATATATCGCCTACAGTCTGAAGCTGCGCGGGACGGGGGCGGTATGCATCTGCCGCACGGCAGGAAATGAGGAACCCTCGTTCATTTACGCGGGTGAGAGCATTACTGGTCCGATCTATTTTACAGGGGAAGGACGTATCATCCTTACCCGTCTCGTTCCGGAAAACAGCGCAGTAATGCCGACTGTAACATCAGTCAGTTTTTCAGTAATTAATAATAACGATACGGAGGGCAAAAAATGAGAGCGGTAGTACAGAGAGTGACCTCATCCAGCGTAGAGGCCAACGGGGAGACCAACGGGATCGGCGGCGGACTCAACATCCTTTTGGGCATCAAAAAGGGCGATACCATCGAAGACGCCAGATATATCGCTGAAAAGGCTGCTGGTCTGAGAATATTTTCTGACGAATACGGGAAGATGAATCTCTCTGCGGACAACAGGAAGCACGAGATCCTCCTCATCAGCCAATTCACTTTATACGGGGACGCCCGGAACGGCAGGCGCCCTAGCTTTGTGGAGGCGGCGGAATATGAGGAAGGCAGGCAACTCTATGAGGCTGTGCGCGATATGTTCATCGAAATGGGCTTTCCGACGAAGACCGGCTTTTACGGCGCGGAAATGAAGGTCACAATCGTCAATGACGGACCTGTGACCATACTGCTGGATTCCGGCAAAGCGTTCTGATGCGGCATCATGATAATGCGGGATCAGGCAAGATGGCTGATCTCTCGCTGTTTATCGACTGGAAGGCAGTGAATCAGATATTGTCTAAGGCAGATCCCTTCCGTCTTGCGGGAGGCGGCCTGCCTCTGTTTTACTTGGAAAAAAAATCCCGTGATGTATAATAAACAATCAGGATAATTATTATTCGGGGGGATAAATGAACGTCGTACTGATTACGGGTATGTTGGGTGCGGGAAAGACCATATCGCTTCGCGTATTCGAGGATATCGGTTATTATGTCATCGACAATATGCCGCCCTCGCTGATTCGGCCCTTTATATCTCTGGCCAAGGAATCCGGCAAGCAGCAGGACACGGCTTTTGTCATAGATATGAGGGCGGAAAGCTATTTTTCCGAAATGAAGGAAGCCATCGAGTATCTCAGGAGCTCGAAGGACTTTACCTTCTCAATCCTCTATATAGATGCTGACGACGAGACGCTCATCACCCGGTACAAAACATCCCGTCGCCGTCATTCGCTGATGAAGGGCAGCGAAAGCATGCAGGCTACGATAAGAAGGGAGAGAGCGCTGCTCGAACCTTTCAAGGATATGGCCGATTATTATATTGATACTTCCGCCACTACGGAAGCCCAGTTCCGCGAAAAGATACGTTCCATCTTCGAAGGGGCGGAGTCTATCGCCCGCCGCTTTATTGTGAACGTGGTATCTTTCGGTTTCAAGTATACCCTGCCGAGGGACGCCGATATCGTCTTCGACGTGCGCTTCGCTCCGAATCCATTCTATATAGAGGAATTGAAGCACACTAACGGTCTCAATCCGGATACTGCGGCTTATGTATTGGATAAGGAAGAAACACGCCGTTTTCTCAAAATGGCATTTGATATGATCAGCTATCTGCTGCCTTTCTATGAGAAGGAAGGAAAGAGCCAACTGGTCATCGCTGTGGGCTGTACGGGAGGAAAGCACCGCAGTGTTGCAATTGCGGAAAGGCTGGGACAGATGCTTTCAGGTAAGGATGTCTACGTGGCAGTGAGCCATCGTGATATAGATAAGGATAACAAGTGATGTTTGATTTGATGAATAAAAAAGTGACCCTGATCGGAGGGGGAACCGGCAACAGTGTGATGCTGCATTCGCTGAGGGAAAAATGCAACAATATCTCTGTGATTGTCAGCGTGGGAGACGACGGAGGATCCTCAGGAGACATACGCCGCGATTTCGGGACTATCCCACCGGGAGATATCCGCAACTGCCTTGTCGCCCTTTCCGACGGTGAATCCAACATAGTCAAAATGATGGATACCCGGTTCACGCACGGTTTCCTTAAGAAGCAGAATCTGGGAAACATCATGCTTACCGCACTTTATGAGATCACCGGGAGTTATCCGCAGGCTATAAAGGAGATTTCCAGGCTGATGGAATGCCGAGGGAATGTTATACCTGTCACCGAACAGCCTGTCAACATCAGGGCCAGGTACAAAAACGGCCACGCAGTGGTCGGGGAGAGCCGGCTGGCAGCTTACGCTCTTCGGCACAAGACCTCGATAGATTCCATCAGTCTTGTGCCCGAGGGAGCAAAGATGAATGTAGACTGCGTTAAGGCCGTCATCGAGGCGGACCTGATCGTATTCAGTCCTGGAAGCCTGTATACCTCGCTGCTGCCGAATCTGGCAGTCACTGGACTGGCTGAGACCATTGAGAAAAGCGCTGCCGAAAAGGTATATCTGCCGAATATCATGAGCGAACCGGGAGAGACGAAAGACTATACGGTCAGCGACTTTATCCGTGCGGTGGAACGTCACAGCTACGGGCATAAAATCATCGACACAGTAATATATAATACATCTCCTATCCCCAAGATCATCGAGCAGCGTTACATCAAGACCGGTGCCGGTATAGTAGATACTGTATTTACTGACGAGTACAGGGAAAAGTATCGGCTGATAGGCGCGCCTATAGCAAGGATCGAAGGCGGGACCGTCCGTCATGACGGGGACAGTGTATGGAAAACAATAGAGGAGGAATTATGAGATACGACGGCAGGGAAACGGGTGAGGAGCTCAGACAGCTGAAGATAACCAGGGATTTCATCAAATACCCCCAGGGAAGCGTTCTTATAGAAATGGGTGACACCAAGGTCATCTGCACAGCGATGATCGAGGATAAGGTGCCGCAATTCCTGAAAGGCAGCGGGAGCGGCTGGGTGAGCGCTCAGTATGCGATGCTTCCGGCTGCCAACGCGACACGGAAGCAGAGAGATATTGACAGGCTGAAGCTGGACGGACGAAGTGCGGAGATACAGAGACTCATCGGGAGGAGCCTCAGGGCTGCTGTCGACCTCAAGGCTCTGGGAGAACGTACTGTATGGATAGACTGTGATGTCATTCAGGCAGACGGAGGAACAAGGGTCACCTCCATAAACGGCGGATTTATCGCTCTGTATGACGCGGTAGGTACTCTGATAAGTGAGGGAGCGTTGCGCAGGGACCCCATCAAAAACTTTGTGGGGGCGGTCTCTCTGGGCATAGTGGATGACGAGATACTTGCCGACCTTTGCTATCATGAAGACAGCCGGGCCCAGGTGGATATGAATGTAGTATTGACTTCAGCGGGGGAATTCGTTGAAGTACAGACTACAGGCGAAGGGCGTGCGATCCGCAGGGATGAAATGTCAAAGCTGCTCGAACTTGCTGAAGGCAGCGTGAGACAGATCATCGGCATTGAGAAAGAAGTACTTGGATACAGAAAATGAAGAAGATAGTTTTCGCTACCCATAATAATGACAAGGCGAAGGAACTAAAGGAGATACTTTCCGAATATGAGATCCTGACGCTAAAGGATATAGGCTTTCCCGGAGAGATAGAGGAAAACGGTGAGACCATCGAGGAGAACGCACTTATCAAAGCTCGGGCTGCATACGAGTTCAGCGGCATGGTCTCCGTGGCTGACGACACTGGACTGTTCGTGGATGCTCTCGGAGGCAGACCGGGAGTATACTCCTCGAGATACTCCGGTGGAAGTTATGAGGATAACGTAAATAAGCTATTAGGAGAGATGGAGGGCGTCCCCGCGGAAAAACGCGGAGCCGCTTTCAGGTGTTCGGCCGCGATGGTATCGGCTCGCGGAGAAGTCTCGGTCACTGCAGAAGTCCCGGGGACCATCACCTATAAGGCATTGGGTATGGGAGGCTTCGGTTATGATCCTGTATTCCGTGAGAGTTCCACCGGACTCACCTACGCAGAGATGGACGCAGAAGAAAAAAACAGCCTTTCCCACAGGAAAAAGGCTTTTGAAATGCTGAAAAGCTATATTGAAAAGGACGAATAAAAATGAAGATACTCGTTTTCTCCGACACTCACGGCGATCTGAAGCTCGTAAAAAGGGCCATTGAAGCCCATCCGCAGATCGATACTGTCCTTTTTGCCGGGGATTACGCACGGGATATGAATTCGCTTCTGGATAAAGGTCTGACTATCTATCGCGTAAAAGGCAACTGCGACAAGGATGACGATTTCGATGAAGAGCTCGTCTTTGATATCGAAGGCGTCAGATTCTTTCTGTGCCACGGACATATGTATTCCGTTAAATACCAGCTGGATGACCTTGCAGCGCGTGCTGAGGAGGCAGGCGCTGCGGCAGCTGTTTTCGGACATACCCATAAAAGCTGCTGCACATCGTCCGGAGGCATACTTCTGTTCAACCCGGGATGCGCGGGGAGCAAGACACGCGGAAACCAGCCAAGTTACGGTATTATCGAGATAAAGGGCGGAGATATAACCCAGGCGAAGATACGCTCTACAGGGGAAAACTGAGATGTACAGGAAAAAGCCGGACACTAAGCAGCGGCTGCTGGAATGCGCAAGGTCGCTGTTCAGCGAAAAGGAATTTGAGGCTGTCTCAGTCAATGAGATATGCGCAGCCTCTGGAGTGACCAAAGGAGCTTTTTACCATTATTTCGACAGCAAATACGATATCTGCATCCAGCAGTATCGTGCAATACAGAATAAGTTCTACGATGAAATCATGGCTACTTCCGGACAGGGTATGCAGGCAAGATTCCACGCAGCGGTGATGTGGTATGCCGAGAACTGCACGATCGATGATATAAACATCTTCCGCAATTACTACAGAGCGATGCTGAATTCGGAAAAAAGCCGGCTCATGCGCAGAATAGACATTTCTGAAAAGGTCTTTTCGGAGCTTCTGAATCAGGGAATCAAAGAAGGAGTTCTGCGTTCTACGATCAACGTGGGATTCTACTGTGAGGTTATTACCCGTTTCCTTTTTTCCATAGTAATGGACTGGGCAATGCTCAAGGGAAAAGTTGACCTCAGCCGCGAATGCGCTAATCTTTACCGCAATATGATAACCGTGTTGCAGGAAAAATAATAAAGCAGTATCCTATGCCTCAGCGTCCGGATTAATAAGACCGGGCAGCTGAGGCCTTTTTTATCCGCTTAATAGAAAAAGATTCGAAAGCGGTGCGGACAGGATGCACCGGTCGTGCCGTTCATCCGGCTGAGACTTGAAAAACGGGTGTTATTTAGGGTCAGTATCCCCTTTCTATCCTGAAAAGCTCCTCGCTTCCAAGATATTCTCTCCCCTCAAAGTCGAAGCGAATAATGTAAGGCAGCATGTCATGGATCATCCTGAACCAGTCAAGCCCGCATGAGCTGTCCAGATAATTCATAATGATGGAAAGAGCTGCGCCGTGAAATCCGATGACTACACTCTCCCCCTCATTATTATCAAGGATGTCATTTAGCGCCGGTATCAGTCTTTCACGCACTTCGTTGATGGTCTCCCCGCCTTCCTCAGCGACAGAGTAGTCAGCCCACCGCTTTTCAAGGAAATCCGATGCTTTCGGTCCCATCTGCCGTTCCCTCAGCCTCTCGTCAGTTGTGATAAGGATATCTTCCTCACTGCAAAACGGGGCTATAGTATCGACAGCGCGTTTGTATGGACTGGAGACACATCGGGTGATTCCCCTGCCCTTTAGCGTCATTGTCACCCCGCTTCTGTCAGCAAGGCCAAGAGGAGTCAAAGGGCGAGATCTGTCATCCAAATGGGATTCATCGGGCTGGGCGTGGCGAACGAAATACAGATGGGTCGTTTTCATTTTTACCTCACAGGATGGTGAAAGAGAAGTCATCATTATTATATACAGCGACGGCACAAAAGAAAAGCGGATCGCTGCCAAGAGCGGTGTATGGGATAGATTGACAGACTGCAAAGATTGGGTGTTGCGTACATAAAAAGCCTGATGTTTTGCGTGAGAAGCGGCATACATCTGCATTGCATTTATCAGGCATATTATTTTAGACGCTTAAGATTTTTCCTCTGTCGGTCTGTAGAGAGTACATGCTTCAGCACGTCCCGCCGTTTCAATCATCATAATCATCGTAAATAGTATCCAGATTGGTGATAAGGAAGTTTTCCAGCGCAGAGTAGGAAAGGTATTTCTTTTTGTCGATACCGTCGACGAAGGCTCTAACGTATTCACTGCTGTAGGAGCGCGGGATCTTCGCAGTGCTGTAAACGATATTTGTAATCTCTTCTACGGCCTTTGCAATGTCTGCGGACCCTCTGTATACAGCTTTTGCCAGCACATCTCCGCAGGCGGTTATCAATTCGAAATGAAGACGGTCATCTTTCTCATCCCTGCTCTGGCTTCCGCTGATGAGACTGCCGAAATTGTCGATAAAGAAACTGTTCTGTGCGGCATCATATTCGCGCCGGCATGAATTGGAAAACTCAGTGATGAAGCGGAAAAGATTGGCATCGTAGCGGCAGTAATGGAAATACGCTGTCCAGTAGAAAAGCAGTGCTCTGTCATCTGACGTAGCTATCCCTTCGTCGGAGGTGTATATCTCCGTGAGCCGCTTCAACCCCTTAAGAAAACGCTGAACAAGTTCAGAAGCGATCTGCGCTTTATTTTTGAAACGATGGAACAGGGCAGGGTGAGTGATCCCGCTCTTTTCGGCGATAAGCCTCATCGTGGTCGCCTCAAAGCCTATATCGTAAAACAGATATGTTGCATTGTTGAGCAGGATCTCCCGAGTGCTTTTCTTGTCTCCCATGATTGCATAATACCAAAACCGACTGGTAAGTGAAAGATTAATGCATTATTAGAATCGAAATATTTTAAAAAACTTTATGATAATAGTTGACAAATTTTTGCGGACGGTATATAGTGTTACCGTGGTCGCGTAACCACGGTAAAATAAATACTAAGATAGGGAGAAATATAAATGGCAAAGTTAGATGAAGTAAAGACAGCAGTAGAAAAAGGCAAGACCAAGCTTGCAGCCGGACTCGTACAGGAAGCACTTGACGAAGGACTGAGCGCAAAAGAGATCCTGGCCGGAATGATCGAGGCCATGGGCGTCGTCGGAGAGAAGTTCTCCGCAGGAGAGATCTTCGTTCCCGAAATGCTGGTAGCAGCAAGAGCGATGAGCAAGGGCGTTGAAGTCCTCAAGCCGCTTCTG
>JAIKVR010000005.1 GCA_024685545.1 Eubacteriales bacterium
CCCAGGCCGATGGTCAGATCCGGCTCCTTGATTTCCTTGTAATTCTGGGCGAACCCGACTGCACAAAGCAGGAGTGCCAACAAAGTCAATACTTTTTTCATTGTTGATATGGTTTGATAAGTGTCATCAGATTAAATGCAGTTCTGTGGCCTTGAAAACCAACTCGCCCACCCGGTTCACCTTCAATTTTTTATGAAGATGTTTCCGGTAATCCATAACCGTGTTCTGGCCGATGCCGAGTTCCTCGGCAATCCTGGGTGTCGTGTACCCCTTGGCAAGTAACCGGAGGACGTCCAATTGTCTCCGGCTCAGGGACACTTTCTCGAGAGAGTTTTCGTCAGCCATTGTATTTCTTCGTTTTACAACTACAAAGTTCGGGACTATCTTTCATCCAAAAAACCCCACGTTTATGGGGGTTTTGGCACTTTTTTGCTCTTTTTCCACCTCGAAATCGTGCAATATGGGCAAAGGCAGAGGGAAAACAGAGCAGGGAGACACTTCCCTACTCTTAACCAAATACGCAGCTTCCCTACCTACAGACGATGCTGGATTATAGCTATCTAGTATCGATTGTCGTTAATGCGACAGTTCAATGCAGCCAGCTTTTCAATCATTTGCTCGAAGGAAGGCGAGGATTCGTAAATCATTGATTCCTGCATGGCCCGGTAATCCTGCTTCCAGCTCTCCTTGATCCCCTCCGGAGGGATGATGTTGAGCGTTTGTGGAAGGAGGGTGTCGTAGTTGAAATCGCGGAGGCCGATGAAAGTGCGGCGATGCTCGATGACAGAAAGGTACAGGTCTTTATCGGCAATTGCCTCCTCAGCAATGGGCGTGTCAGCCATCTGGCAGATATCGTATAGATGCCGGGACATCCTGTTGACACGAATCGCATCCTGTGGTTTGGAAAACTCTTCGTGCAGCAGGAAGAGTTTCTCCAGGAATGTGCGTTGGGGCACGACGGCACGGACCTCGAAGGCAGGCTCCCGGAACGGAGCATTCGTGTACACCTCATCTATATAGGATTGAAGCGGAACGATCTCCACCGGCTCGCTCATGGACCGGCCGCTAACCTCTATGAGCACTTTGGAGCGGATATATGGATTGCCGTCAAAAGCAGGTGTATATTCCACCTCGATGGCCTCGGGATCGATTGTCGTGACCGGGGTGATATTGACACTCACCCTGAAGGCATCTCGGTTGATCCCATCTTTTTCTAACTGGGCCGCGAGGTCGAACTGTAGTTTCTCCCGCACGAATGAGCAAGCGGCGCGGCGGAGTTTGTCGCTGATCTGCGTCTTGGATAGTTTTCCGCCGAAACCCAAGTATTCCCTGTCAATGGCGATATCGACATCCTCTGACATACGCCGTATCAAGTTCCAGCACTTGCTGAGATTGGTGCCTCCCTTGAATGACATGTGTTGAGCATAAGGAAGGGCAAACAGCGCACGCAGGATGGCAGTGACCCACCAGTCCTTCTCAATTATCTGCAGGTCCATTCCGGTCTCAGACTGGACTCTGCGCAGGATATCCTGTCGCTCCTGTAAGTTCAGATCACTGTATTTCATTGCGCGCTCAATTGCTTACGCACCCACAGGGGTGCAAGTGATATATCATGGGAGAACTCTTCTCCTGAAACGTTCTTCAGGTGCTCCTTAATAATGGCCATTTGTTCCTCCGTTACGTTTCCTTCTCCTATTTCACGAAGAGCGGTGACGATCAGCGACATCAGTTGTGAACGGTATGCGAAGGTGCGCATTTCCGAGGTATGCTTGAACAGGATGCCTCGCCCCTTACCGATAGTTACCCGCCGGGGTGACCCGTCCGTAATGAACACCACATTGGCTGGAATCTGCGTTGTCAGGCCAAGTCGATACAGGGCATAGGATCCCGTAGGAGCGATTCGCACCTTGTCACGATCGGCAATTGCCTCAGCAATCTCTTCGATGGAAGGGAGAATGGCTCCGCTCCCCCATCGCGTATCTATGCGAGGATAACAATAGATTCCTTGGGCGACGCGCGTGAGCACGCCGTTCTCGCACAGGCGCACCAGCGCCGAGCGTACCGCATCAGATGTGCCCGTGTCTGCGAAAGAGTCAGGGAAAAACACTGTCCCCCGCTCCGATTCTTCGATACGTTTCTTAATGGAGTTATATGTACTCTGGTCTGCCATGGTCATAAGTTTTGCCACAAATATATGACAAATTTGTGGCAAAACAAAACTTCTGATTACTAAAGAATCTGAAAACTATAACTGCTGAACTCGATGTTATCTGCAAAAACAAAAAATAACCTCGGAAAACAGGGTTTCCGCATCAATCTTTCATAGTTTTAAAACTTCCTCGACTGAAATTCAATTCTTTGCAGAATCTCACTATTGAGTGTTAAAGAGTTTTCTGGTTGAAGAAAAAAGATCAGATGCTTGTCCGGTCTGGTTCATGTATTAGATATACCAATCAAACTAAACAGCTATCTATAGAACCAAAAATCGAGAGTCTGATGAAGGCTGGAAAAAGCGGGTGAACATGGAATCATTCAAGATAAAAAAGGCGGCCTTTCGAGGATGTAAAAATCACCTTATCGTGACACATTTCCGAGGACTGTAACAAAGCCGTTTTTTTCCTTCAACCAGAGATATTGATGACCTTGTCACATCTGATGCAATTCTGAGCGACAGTTTTGTCACAGAATTTGTCACAGAAAGCCCTATTTTGTCACAGCTGCGACAAATCACCCTTGTAACTTATTGATAATCAACGATGGTTATCGTGTGCAGAAATAACTTTGGAAAGTTCATGCCTTGCTGCATCGGTAAATGATGGGGCACACCGCCAGGTGTGGAAAGGAGACCAGGAGCGTAAGTAACAGGAGCGAGGTTATTCCCGCTCCTGGAATCGACTACTCCAACTTGTCGGTGAGCTTTTGTTCCATCCGCTTGAAGCGTTTCCGATCGTAGACCTTCTTGGATTAATGGACGGCCTTCCGGAAGGAGACAGGCCGGCCGTGCTCGGCAATCTCTTCGAGCCGGGCAGCCCTGCGCTGGGCGAGCATGTAGTCCGCCTCGGTAATCCGCAATTTCTTCTGTTTCTTATTCGGCTTCATCGGATCAGAGTTCCTTGCCCATCAGGATGACGGATTCTTCTTTCTTGAAGCCGTACTTTTCATAGAATGCCGGAAGTACTCCTGTACCAGCGGTTATCAAGTTCCAAGCAGCTCCCGCACATGGACCTCGGCATCTTCCACCGTCCAAGAGTCATTCCATGGCTCGCCGGAGAA
>JAIKVR010000044.1 GCA_024685545.1 Eubacteriales bacterium
CTTCTCTCCGACGACGCCCATGGCCTCGATCATTCCGGCCAGGATCTCTTTTGCGCTCAGTCCTTCGTCAAGTGCTTCCTGTACGAGTCCTGCGGTAAGCTTGGTCTTGCCTTTTTCTACTGCTGTCTTTACTTCATCTAACTTTGACATTTATATTTCTCCCTTTTTGTATTCATTTACCGTGGTAACCTCACCACGATCACACTATACACCCTACTCTTTTCCTTGTCAAGTTACTTTGGTAACTTTTTGTATTTTTTTCGATTTTTCTACCGGATGATGCTATAATAAGCACATGGCAGAACGAAAAAACAGCAGAGAAACGCTGATTAATAACGCAACATATCTGTTTTACGATATAGGCTTTGATGCGACCACGATGAGGCTTATCGCCGAAAAGAGCGGGATCACTCACCCCGCTCTGTTCCATCGTTTCAAGAATAAGGCGGAGATAGCTACAGTACTCGTCAGGCGTTTCCTCAAAGGAATACTGAGAATAACGGAGAAATATCTTGAAGCGGAACATCTGAGTCCCGACTGTGACGAAGCCCTTCTGTTCTATTGGACAGCGTATTTTTATTACTGCAGATACGATTCCAATCTTTTCCGTTTTTTAAGCGAATTCTCCAATGCATCCAGGCGGGATTACGATTCGGTGGGCAATGACTACTACACCCAGATATTCCGCAATCTCATGAATTGGAACTACGCGACGAATGACATCGAGTACCGTTTGTATTCCATGCTTCTTGGTGCGTCCGCGGATATCCTTGCCAAGACGGCTTACAGGGGGGACGTCAGCGTTTCGAAGGCGGTGGAGGAAATGACCAATATCGTATACGGTATAGTCAGGATCGAAAGGCCATATCATGGCTCCGATGTTGAGCAGTTCGTTAATAAACTCGACAGGAAATACCTCTCCTATTCTGTGCTGGAGGATTTCCTGCTGACAGATCTGGGAGACCTGTACGATGATGAGGAAGATTCAGAAGATGTCAAATAAACAATCTATACAACAGAGAGGGCTCATGAGAAATAAGAGGATTATCGCTTTGCTGCTTGCGTTTACGTTGCTGCTCGGATTTTCTGCTGGGTGCAGGAGAAACGGGGAGGAAGAAGGCGGTGACAAACCGGACATCAACCCGCCTGAGCTCCCTGTGGGCTCCGATGAGACTCTGGCCCAGTTTCTTTCCAGCGAAGAACCTTCTTATACGCTTGCATCCGATATGGCCGAGGATGTCGGGACCATAATGCTCAAAAAGGGAAAAACGATAGACCTGAACGGGTACAGCCTTGTCCTGAGCGGGCGATTCCAGTTTACCAGCTACGGTATCGTCATAACTGACAGTGCAGCAGGGGAGACGAATACGGTCGACCTGACCGGGCTTGCCGTTGAGAAATCGGACAGACAGGAGATGATAGATGGCGGCGAGGATTTCTTCCTGGTCATCTTATCCATCGCAAAGGACGCTTCCAGAGTGAAGGGCATCAGCCTGCCGAATTCTCCTGAAAGATATACGGAGACATATGCCGAGGACTCCGCTGCAGATTCTGTGAGTTTTTCATATGAATATCTTACTCCGCAAACGTATTCACAGCTGGCCTCCCAGAGAGTCCGCGATTTTTTATCCGGGTATCAGGACCAGCAGGAAACCCTTGAGATCACTGAAGACACCTCCGCCTATATAGGTGAAATCATGCTGTCATCAGCAGTCAATATCACTGTGGCGGACGGTAAAACCCTCGCACTGACTGGAGACATAACCTTTAACGGCGGGTCTATCGGAATCACTTTAGGCGAGAACAGCCATCTCGATCTCACGGGCATCAGTCCGGAATTGTACAATTTCGACGAACTTGAGATAGGCAGGACATATATCACCGTTTTTTATGACTCTCTGCTCGGAGCTAACGGAGTCAGGCTGGCGGAGTATGCGGGATGGGATCTTATCGATAACGGGACGAGTCTTTCGTTCAATGTATCTGCAGATTATGGTGATGAATTCTGAGTGAGGAACGATTCAGAGGACGGCATGCGCCGTCCTTTTTTATTTGCCGGCCCTGTGTGATTGGAGAATTTTCCCATTATTCCTTGTTTTTTCATCAAATGGATATTAATATGCTTTCATGAGACTGAATTCCGTCGACTATACAATCAGATACATATACACGGTTCTGATAACGCTGCTGCTCGCCCTTTCGGCAGTGCTGACGTTTTCTTCGGGCAGTGCTGTGTCGGTAACTCTGCTGGACGGAAATGAAATGACTGTCGTTTCACTGGGTTACGGGAGCCGTGTGGGCGATGCGTTGTCTGCTGCGGGCATCATGCTGAACAGCACCGACACTGTCAGTGCTCCTCTGACGGAATATGTACGTGACGGTGAAATGATCGAAATACAGCGCGGTTCTCTGTCCGCTGAAAATATTGCCCGTTCCGTGACTGGGATTTCGGGAGAGATGGAGCGTTCTGCTTTGGAGGCCTTTGCGGATGCCCGCAGACAGGCCAATATTAAACTGTTAGCAAGGGAAAAGGCCTCAGGATATACATTCCGCGGACAGTCTTCACATTTTTCAGTCCCATCGGGAGGGCTTATCGAGACGCCCGCAGGCATCTACGAGGTGATCAGAGAAATGGATGTCAACGCATCCGGATACTGCCCCTGTGAAATATGCTGCGGCGAATTTGCCTCCGGCATTACAGCAAACGGTTCAAAAGCAACCGCGGGATATACATTGGCCGCGGCTAAGGATATTCCTTTCGGCACACTGGTCTACATACCTTATTTCGACAGGGTCTTCGAAGTGCAGGACAGGGGAGGCGCGATCAACGGGAATCGTATAGATATCTACTTCAATACCCACGGTGAGGCTATAGTATTCGGACGCAGGACATTGAAGATATATATCGTCAAATGACAGAATATCCTTGAAAAAAACGTCGCCATGACGTATTATGATTACAACAGTTTCCGAGCGGGCGTAGCTCAATGGCAGAGCATCGGCTTCCCAAGCCGATTACGAGGGTTCGATTCCCTTCGCCCGCTCCGTTTTTTTTTCGTCTCGAAAACCGAATGCTGGATGCCGGTTTTTCGGTGCCTCATTTCAAAGAAAGACCGTATTCAGCCGACGAGAAAATCAATGCCCTTGATCACTCTGAGCTTTTCGTCCTTGAAGTGGTTGCCTTCATTGAGCTCAAATACCGCAGACGCACCGCGTTCCCTGAAAAGCCCGCATGCTGCTGCCGCGCAGTCCTCGACCACTGCCATCCTATGGTTCCTTGTATTCTTTTCCTTGTCCCCTAATGAAAAGTAGGCCTTTGTTACGGGGACGGCGGTCTCATGAGTTTTAATAAAATCAATAAAGCCGTCATACCACATGGAGCCTGAAACGGATGCGAAGCCGTTGAATCTGTCTGTAACGAAAGGCGCGTAGACGGCAAAAAGTCCTGCAAGGGAATACCCTGCGATATATCTATCTCTGATGATGAGCCCTTCCTCGGCCTGCGGAATGACGGTATTTACCAGTATTTCGGTGAACTGATCCGCACCGCCCGAGAAGTCGTCTTCACCTTTGAAAGCGCGCGGTGCTTCCCAGGGCGAAAGATCCCTGTTCCAGTCGATGCCCGAAACGCAGACGAGCATCACTCCTCTTTCCGGGTACTCGCTGAACTGCTCGTCACCCTTATCGCCGATCAGATAGACCGTGGATTTGATCTCTCTGTTTTCCGGAATGTATGTTTTGAATTCAACTGCCATAATATCCTCCCAAATAAAAACCCGCGCGCCTGAAAGCGCGCGGGAGTCTCTTTAAGCGATCAAGCGTTTTCTCTATCATACAGCTCTCTGCTGTAATAGTAAAGCTCCATCGTCCCTTCATACTGAAGTTTCGGATCCTGAGAATATACCGAGGTATAATATCCGCCTTTCGGGGCGTAGATATCG
This sequence comes from Eubacteriales bacterium, assembly GCA_024685545.1. Lineage (GTDB taxonomy): Bacteria > Bacillota > Clostridia > Eubacteriales > Anaerofustaceae > JAAYHF01. The sequence goes on from JAIKVR010000044.1 coordinate 3,942, forward strand.
ACGGTATTGTGGATCGCGTCGAAAAGCTGTTCCTTGGAGACCGGCTGTGTCCTGTCTATGCCTTCAATTCCTGTATTGATGCCGATCTTGTCTCCCCACTTCTCTTTGAACGCGGGTATATCGTTGGCTCTTCTCTGGATCTGGATGAAGTCGATGTCAAGGTCGATCATGTATGGTACGAATCTCTTGATGTTGCCGCAGCAGTGCAACTCGAACTTCGTTCTGCCCTTGCTCTTGATATGGCTTATTATCTTTTTGTGAGGTTCGAATACCATATCCTCCATGAACTGCTCTGAGAAGAAGGTGTCCTTCTCCGTACCCCAGTCATCGTGGTAAGTCACGAAGTCAGGCGTCCAAAGCTGGGTCATCTTGTCATAGGATTCGATCGTGAAATCGGCGAAGGCCATGAGGAAATCGGCGACAGCTTCAGGTTCCTCTGCCATAGCCACCATGGACTGTGTATATCCGCCCATCAGCGCCACGAGCCTTTCCGTGCAGCTCTGTCCGATGTTGATGTGCGTGACCTTGTTTCTGTTCCATGTGTTTTTAACGAATTTTTCCTGTGCGCCAATATAGTCGTTTTTGCTCAGATCGGGGAACTTCACCTGTGTTTCCCACTTGGTGATATCCGATACCACAGGCGGGACAAAAGTGTTCAGCATCGGTCCTCCGGCTGAAGGAACATATGTCCAGACACAGCCGAAGTCATCGGTGAAGTCCATCCTTTCCTGAGATCCCCACATCGGTCCTCCTCCGCCTCCCGGACCGGCTGAAGGAAGGTTGGTCACCTCCATAGTGCTCACGTTCTGCATGTCCGTTGTGGATATGGGGACCCACATCGGATGGTTTCTTTCCGCCGCGCGGAAAAAGTTTTCCCTTACGTCCATCGGGTAATCGGTGATCTTGGGGATCTTCACCGTTGTGTTGGAGAAGGCCATCGCGGTCTCTTCCATCGGTGCGTTCTCATCATACACCGGTCTTTTGTACGTCATATGATACTCCCTTTCTATCCGTCCCTTACGCGGATAATATTGAATATTAATTTGAATCTAAATATATTATATATTATGTTGATCTAGATGTCAACATGGCCAGATCCTCCATTTGCCGCCCAGGTTCTTTATTCATAGTAAAAAATATAATATAATCAAAATATTATTTCACGGAGGTATATTTGACATGGAACAAGAACAGAAAGGCATCTCTAACGCTGCTGTGAACGCTTACGCAGCTGCGGCAACGCTCCAGAGTTACGCGATACACATACCCGATACATATCTGTCCATCTTCATGACCACCTATCTGGGCATCACGGCAGCCATGATGGCCACGGTATATCTGGTCTCTATGACGCTGGATATAATCCTGAGCCTTCTGGCCGGTGGACTCATCGACATCGTCAAATTCAAAAAGGGCAAATATCTGCCCTGGCTGAATTTCTTCCGTTGGTTCGTCATGTTCGGTGCAGTTGGGCAGTTCATCGATACCTCCAGACTGTCCCTGGCAGTGAGGATGATCGTGATCTCAGTATGCTATATCACGATGCACGGCTCGATGAACTTCATGTCCACCGCCCAGAACGGCATTGTAGCTGCCATAGGCGGATCCAATATGGAGGACCGCATCCGCCTGACCACAAGGAGAGCTCAGGTTTCCGCTGCCGGGACCATCATCCTGAGCTTCTCAACGCTCCCCCTCATCACCTTCTTCGGAAGGCTGTCCGGCAACGAGGCAAGCGGCTATACCATTGTGTGCGCGATCTATTGTTTTGCGCTCGTTTTCGGGACCACGATACTGACCAAATATACACGTGAATACGATGAGCAGGCGTCCTCCGCCGCACCGGATAAAAAATACTCCTTAAAGGACATGTGGAATGCAATAGCGGGCAATGATCAGATGATTGTCTATGCCTCCAGCCAGCTGGTGCGACAGATAGGCATGCTGATAGTCGGAGGAATGGGCATGTATTACTGGAGGCTCCTAATGGATAAGTACCAGTATTATTCCGTTTCCTCCGGGATAACTACCTTTATGGGTTTCCTGTTTTCGCTGTTTATCCCGTCCATAGGCAGGAAGATGGGGAAGATAAAAGCGATGAAACTGTCCATCGGCCTCGGAGCTGTTCTCTACATAGCGTTAAGGTACACCGGACTGAATAGCATATGGTTTATGACCGCATTTTCAGTGGTCTCTTCCGCCTTCAATTCCCTTACGGCTGGTTTCGGGATCAACTATTATCTGGATATCGGCGAATACGGCTATTATAAGACAAGCAGGGACTACAGGACTCTCTGCGTATCGATGTCCAATATCTTAATGAAAATCGGACGACTAATCGGGCGCAGCCTGTCCGGCTATGTACTCTCCTGGATAGGATTCGACCGTTTCAATCAGATGATGCTTGACGGCGTCATAGACAGGACATCCCGAGACTTCACGTCCTTCGCCAATCTGTTTATGGATATCTACTGCTTCGTCCCGCTTGTCACCCGTGTGATCGGGCTCATAATACTGGCGGGGTACAAAATCAAGGATGAAGACGCCGTATTCTACGCCAGGGAAAATGCAAGAAGGGAAGCCGGTGAGGCGAATCAAGGCTGATGCTTTGGGCACTTGAAGCTGTTTGATAAAGAGAAGAAGCTGCAACCTCTTCTCTTTTTCTTTTCTCACCGTCGCGATTATTCTTACCTCCTCGGTGGTAATTGCGGATAAAGAGTAGTATATTTAATAATAGATGCGGTTTAGGCATTCACTGGGCCGCATCCGAAATGATCGAAATAAAAAAGTATAAGGGGTCTGAACATGAGAGTAATGGTAGTCGGCTCAGGCGGCCGCGAGCACGCCATCATCAAAAAGCTGAAGGAGTCCGCCGAGATAACGGAGCTGTACGCGCTGCCCGGGAACGCGGGCATAGCAAAGGACGCCCAATGCGTTGGCGTTGCCGCGGACGATATCCCCGGAATGGTGGATTTTGCGGTCAAGAACAAGATCGGATTCGCCGTAGTCGCTCCCGATGATCCGCTGGTAATGGGAATGGTGGATGCCCTCGAGGCTATCGGAGTGCCGTGCTTTGGACCTGAAAAAAAGGCTGCCGAAATAGAAGGAAGCAAGGTATTCTCCAAGGGTCTGATGAAAAAATACGGCATACCTACGGCTGATTACGAGGTCTTTGATGATCCCTCCAAAGCTTTTGAATACATCAAAGGGAAGAACACGTATCCCACTGTCATAAAGGCTGACGGCCTTGCCAAGGGCAAAGGCGTTATAATCGCCGCCGATGAATTTGAAGCGCGCGAAGCGATCAGATCCATCATGGAGGACAGGAAATTCGGCGAAAGCGGAGCCCATGTCGTCGTAGAGGAATTTCTCACGGGTCCCGAAGTGTCCGTCCTTGCCTTTACGGACGGTAAGACGGTCAAGCCCATGATATCTTCAATGGATCATAAGAGAGCCCGTGACAACGACGAAGGTCTCAACACCGGCGGGATGGGCACCATTGCACCGAACCCATATTACACTCCGGACATTGAGAAGATCTGCATGGAAAAGATCTTCCTTCCGACCGTAAATGCCATGAATGCCGAAGGACGCACCTTCAAGGGCTGCCTGTATTTCGGGCTCATGCTGACTCCCCAGGGACCCAAGGTTATAGAATACAACTGCCGCTTCGGTGATCCGGAAGCGCAGGTGACTCTGCCGCTTCTTAAAAGCGACCTCTTCACGATAATGAAGGCGGTCAGGTACGGTACCCTGGAGGAAACGGAAGTCGTGAATGACAGAGGAGCAGCCTGCTGCGTAATCATGGCGAGCGATGGCTATCCTGCTGAATATAAGACCGGTTATCCGGTCATAATCGATAAGGATCTCGACGCCGAGGTATTCTTCGCGGGGGTCAAGGAGGCTGACGGGAGGCTCGTTACTTCCGGAGGACGTGTACTTGGTGTGACCGTGACCGCCCCGACACTGAGGGAAGCCATCGATACTGCGTACGTGGAAGCCAGGAAGATACGGTTTGAAAACGCATATTACCGCAGAGATATAGGGAAAAGAGCGCTGGAGGCGAAACGATAATGGTGTACAGGGTATACGTGGAGAAACGCGGAGAGCTGGCTGTAGAGGCCAAGAACCTGAAAGAGGAGATACGCACCTTCCTCGGTATAACAGGGCTGAGGGAATTGAGGCTTGTCAACCGTTATGATGCCCAGGGACTCAGTGAAGAGCTGTTTGAGAAGAGCGTGACCAGCATTTTTGCTGAACCGCAGGTGGATGAATACTCCGACAGCATCGACACCGCTGGTGCCTCGGCTGTTTTTGCGGTGGAATATCTGCCCGGACAGTATGACCAGAGGGCGGATTCCGCAGCCCAGTGCATACAGATCATGTCCCGCCTTGAACGTCCCACGGTCAAGACTGCCAAAGTCTATGTACTTTACGGGGATCTGAGCGAAAATGACGTCGAGCGCATAAAGAAGCACGTCATCAACCCGGTCGACAGCCGTCTTACCTCAATGGAGAAGCCGGAGACCCTTGATTTTGCTTACGACACTCCTGCGGATGTGGAAGTGATTAACGGTTTCTGTGAGTTCAGTGAGGAGAGGATGGCCGATTTCATCCGAGAGAGAGATCTGGCTATGGATGTTGACGACCTCAGGATGTGCCGCGATTATTTCAAGTCCCTGCACAGGGAACCGACGATAACCGAGATCAAGGTCATCGACACCTACTGGTCCGACCACTGCCGACACACGACTTTCAATACTATCATCGACGATATAGAATTCTCTGACGAAAAACTGCAGCATTCATACGAAAAATACCTTGAGGCAAGAAAAGAACTGGGACGTGAGGGAAAACCGGTATGTCTGATGGACATCGGCACTATCGCGGCAAAGGTGCTGAAGGCCCAGGGCAGGCTCGACGCTCTGGATGAAAGCGACGAGATAAACGCATGCACTGTCAAGATTAAGGTGAACGTGAACGGAAGCCCAGAAGACTGGCTGCTGCTTTTCAAGAACGAGACCCATAACCACCCGACAGAGATCGAGCCTTTCGGAGGCGCTGCGACCTGCATCGGAGGAGCGATCAGGGATCCTTTGTCAGGACGCAGCTACGTCTATGCCGCCATGAGGGTCACAGGCGCGGGCAATCCGCTGACCCCAGTGGAAGAGACTCTCGAAGGCAAGCTGCCTCAGAGGAAGCTCGTTACCGGTGCTGCCGCGGGCTATTCCTCCTACGGCAACCAGATAGGGCTGGCTACCGGCATTGTCGACGAAGTTTATAATGAAGGATATGTGGCAAAACACATGGAAGTCGGAGCCGTGATAGGCGCAGCCCCTGCAGAAAATATAGTAAGGCTTGTTCCTGAACCGGGCGATGTCGTAATACTGCTGGGAGGAAGAACCGGCCGTGACGGTATCGGCGGGGCTTCAGGCTCTTCCAAGGCCCACACTATGACTTCTCTGGAGACCTGCGGGGCGGAGGTCCAAAAGGGAAACGCTCCCGAGGAAAGGAAGCTTCAGAGGCTTTTCCGCAAGAGAGAGGCTGCAAGGCTCATTAAGCGCTGCAACGACTTCGGAGCCGGAGGCGTCTCAGTAGCCATCGGCGAGCTTTCTGACGGTGTGGAGATAAATCTTGACAAGGTTCCGAAGAAATATGAAGGACTTGACGGCACAGAGCTTGCCATAAGCGAGTCTCAGGAAAGAATGGCTGTGGTCGTCGCAGCAGAAGACGCCGATGAATTTATCTCCTACGCGGACAGAGAGAACCTCGAAGCCACAATCGTGGCGACCATAACGGATAAGGGCCGGATGACGATGAACTGGCGCGGCAAAACGATCGTCGATCTGGACAGGAGTTTTCTGTCCACCAACGGTGCCGAGAAACACATCACGATCAGGACCGCGGTTCTCGGAGATTACGGGAAAAAGTTTACCGGTACATTCGCCGAGAAATATATAGCCACGGCCGGTGATCTGAATGTCTGCTCCAAGAGAGGACTGGCTGAGAGGTTCGACTCAACGATCGGTGCGAGGAGCGTTCTTATGCCCTTCGGAGGCAGATTCCAGAGAACGCCAATACAGGCTATGGTACATAAACTGCCCATTGAACACGGGGACACCGACACTGTCTCCGTGATGAGCTATGGATATAATCCGACGATCTCCGAGGCGGATCCCTTCAGCGGGGCTTATCTTGCGGTAACGGAGTCCCTGACCAAACTGGCCGCTGCCGGAGCGAATCTAGATGACACATATCTCACTTTCCAGGAATACTTCGGCAAGCCCGGGACTTCACCTGAAAGATGGGGTGCGCCTTTATCCGCTCTGCTCGGCGCCTTCAAGGCACAGAGCGAATTCGGGGTGGCCGCTATCGGAGGCAAGGATTCCATGAGCGGTACATTCGAGCATATCGATGTTCCGCCTACGCTGATTTCATTCGCCGTTACGACTGGAACTGCAGACAGTATAAAAGGAGGAGAGTTCAAAGCGCCCGGACACGAAGTGATCTGGCTGAAGCCCGAATATGACAGCAACGGACTGCCTAAGGCGGAAAGCGTCAGGAACCTCTGTGCGAAGGCTTATGACCTTATGAGGTCAGGCAAAGCTCTCGGCGCATACAGTATAGGATACGGAGGAATCGCGGAAGCGGTCATGAAGATGTCCATCGGCAATATGATCGGCTTCAGTTTTACAGACACGATCGATATGACCGACATATTCTCATATCGCTACGGCTCCCTCGTGCTCGAGATGGCAGAACATACAGATGAAGGCATAAGGCTGGGTGAAACGATCGACCGGCAGGCGATAATACTGGGCAAGGATGAGATAGCGCTCGGCGAGCTGGTCAGTGTCTACGAAAGCAAGCTGGAAGAAGTCTATCCCTGCAATATCGAGACATCAAACGAGGAGATCCCCGCCTACACGGCTGAAGCTGCGGAACGCATCCTAACCCGCAGGGGAACAGGTCAGGCAGGCGCCCTTATCCCCGTTTTCCCCGGTACGAACTGCGAGTACGATTCCGCAATGGCTTTTGAAAAGGCTGGGATCAGGCCGACTATCTTCGTTATCAACAATCTGACAGCGGCCAAGACAGCAGAAAGTGTAGCTGAATTTGCGAGGCAAATAGAGAAGAACCAGATCATCATGATTCCGGGCGGCTTTTCCGGAGGGGACGAGCCGGAAGGGAGCGGCAAGTTCATTACAGCCTTCTTCCGCAACGCTGAGATCTCGGACAGGGTCAACGAGCTGCTCAAGGAGAGAGACGGGCTGATGCTCGGTATCTGCAACGGTTTCCAGGCGCTTGTAAAACTGGGACTGGTTCCGTTCGGGGAGATAATTGAGGCGGATGAAAGCTGCCCGACGCTCACTTTCAATACGATCGGACGCCATCAGTCCAAGCTTGTGGATATCAGGATCGCATCCAACAAGTCTCCCTGGCTGATGAAGACAAAGGTCGGAGAGGTATATACAGTGCCAATCTCTCACGGTGAAGGGCGCTTTATCATCACGGACGAGTTACTTGGAGATATCGCCGGCAGGGGGCAGATAGCCACGCAATATGTAGATAAAATGGGCGATCCGACGAGCGATATCCAGTACAATCCCAACGGATCCATGAAAGCCATCGAAGGGATCACCTCACCGGACGGAAGGATCCTCGGGAAGATGGGACATACGGAAAGGATCGGAGAGAACCTTTATAAAAACGTGCCCGGCAGGTACGATATGGGTCTCTTTGCTTCTGCGGCTGAATACTTTAAATAGAAAACAGGTTTTACTGAAACAGCATTTTTAGGGAAACGGAGTCCTGCGGGGCTGCGTTTCTTTTTTTTCGAAGGGGACTGCAGAATCGGCAGACTGCCGATCCGCCGTTATATTGGAACACCATTAAACAGCCATTTTAATCGCCCCGTCTTATCGCACAGGGCGCTGTTGTGATATAATGCACCTAATAGAATCAAGGGGGCCAAGGGCCCTCGAATAAGCATATTGGCAAGCAGGGGAATACTCTATGTGGCAAAATGACAGGAATAACAGGAATAACAGCGCCGTCGCATGGGTGCTGATCGTGGTGCTGCTTCTGATAGTCACCAATTTGGGAACTTATCTGATCTGTAAATATTATCCCGTTTTTAAAGGGAATTCGGTCGTGGTGGATACTCAGACCGACAAGGAGACCACCGCAAATGTCAAAAAGCTCGTCTATCTCATTGAAGAGCTCAGGGAAAACTACCTATGGGATATCGACGAGGACGAAATGTGGGATTCCATATTCAAGGGGCTCATGGGAGGCATCGGCGACGATTATGCCGAATACATGACGCAGGAAGAATACAAGGAGTACCAGACGACGCTTCAAGGCAGTTATTCGGGCATCGGGGTACAGATAATGAATGACGATGACGGCAACGTCTCCGTAACGAAAGTCTTTAAGGATACTCCTGCTTTTGATGCGGGGGTGCAGCCCGGAGATGTTATCGTGGAGGCAGACGGTCATGATCTCACGAATACCAACATCTCGGTGGCTGTCACGTACATCCGCGGAGAGACCGGTACGAGCGTCACTGTGAAACTGTACCGCGACGGGGAATACCTGACCAAGACAATCGTAAGAAAATCCATCGACTTGGTCTACGTATCCAGCCGCATGATTGGTTCGGACATAGGCTATATCTATATATCGGAATTCGAGACCAACACCTTTGACCAGTTCACCGAAGCGGTCGATGAACTGACAGCCCGGGGAATGAAGGGACTGATACTCGATCTCAGGCAAAATCCCGGAGGGGATGTGAGCGAGTGCGTGAACATTGCGGACAGCCTCCTTCCCAAGACTACCATCATCTATACGAAGAATAAGGCAGGCGAGAAGACGGTTTATAAATCCGACGGGAAATCACTGGGCATACCTCTGGTGCTCCTGGTCGACGGATATTCAGCGTCGTCCTCGGAGATACTGACTATAGCTCTGAAGGACAACAACGCAGCCGAGATCGTCGGCACCAAGACTTTCGGAAAAGGCATAATGCAGATACTGCTGCCTCTTTCCGACGGCAGTTTGTATAAATATACCTTCTGTGAGTACTACGGTCCTAACGACACAAAGATCCACGGCATAGGCATCACGCCGGATTATGTCGTTGAGCTGCCGGAAGAGTACCGCAACAAAGTCATAGAAACTATTCCTGAAGAGGATGACACACAGCTTAAAAAGGCCATAGAGGTCGTCAGGGAAAAAATAGGCAGATAGCCTATCCTTACTATCGAAAGGGAGGCTGGAATTGGCAAGAAAAATAAAGAGAAAACCTAGAAAGAATAATATGCCAGTCAGCGGAAACGGCGCTGAAGAGCTCAATACGGAGGAGCTTGAAAGGGAAGCCGGCTATACCGGTGACAAGGCGGAAAGCAAGCAAAAAGCTCCGTCACAAAAGAACGGAGAATCATCGGGCAGCAGAAGCAAGGCTTCTGCAAAGCCGCGTTCCCGAAAGAAACGGCACCGTATCAAGAATGTCTGGCTCAGGATCTTCGTCGGATTGATAGTTGCCGGTATTTCCGTGTGCTTCGTTGTCGGGGTATGCGGTGTCGGACTCGCGATGTCTTGGATGTCTGAAGCCCCAAAACTGGATCCCGGCAAGTTTGAATTCGTCAACGCCACGGCTGTGCTCGATATCAACGATAATTTTTATCAGGAACTGCAGACCAGCGAAATGAGGGATCCTGTGACGATCGACCAGGTCCCGGAACTCGTGCAGATGGCTTTCGTCTCCATTGAAGACCAGCGTTTCTATTCCCACTTCGGTGTGGACGTAAGAGGTACCCTGAAAGCCATAATCCAGGTGCTGCTGACCCGCTCCACGTCCGGAAGCGGAGGCTCTACCATAACCCAGCAGCTCATAAAGCTGACACACCTTACCAGTGAGACCTCTATCAAGAGGAAGGTGATGGAATGGAAACTGGCTTATGAGCTTGAGAAGGCTTCGACCAAACGCCAGATACTGGAGATATATCTCAACAAGATCAACCTGAGCTACGCATGGGGGATCGAATCCGCGTCCCGCATGTATTTCGGGATATCGTGCGATGAGCTCTCGGTGGCGCAGGCGTCTGTGCTCGCTTCCATTATGAAAGCGCCGAGCTATTACAGCCCTTATGTTTATGAGACCGATGAGGAAGGGAATTCACGTCTTGCCAGAACTACAGACGAGGCAGGCAATACCGTGATCGTTCTTTCCGATCATAACCGTGACAGAGCAAAGCTGGTGGTGGACAAGATGTATGAGCTTGGCCATATCAGCCGGGGAGAGAGGGATATTGCATTTGCTTCCCTAGACAACAATACCGTCGGACTCATCGCTCCCAAGTTCACTACAGAATACACATATTTTACGGATGCGGTTTACTCTCAGGTCCTCAATGACCTGATGGAAAAATACAGCCTCTCCTCATCCGATGCAGCCAATCTGCTCCTGAACGGCGGGCTCGTGATTCATTCCACCGTGGATCCGGCAATACAGAAAGCCATGGAAGATCAGGCTGCCAATGACGCCAGGTTCCCTGCACAGTCTGACACGGCCAAAAGCGCGGAAAAGGCTATGAGCGAGTCTACGGGAGAGCAGGTGAGCCTAAAGCCCGAAGTGGGCGGAGTGGTGATAGAAAACAGGACAGGTTACGTATCTGGGATCATCGGAGGACGGCAGAAGGTGGGGAATCTTACGATGAACCGCGGACTGCAGAAGTTCCAGACAGGTTCGTCAACAAAGCCTTTGACCTGTTATTCCCCAGCATTTGAGGAAAAAGTTGTAACCCCTGCAACGATGTTCGCGGACGTGCCTCTGTCTTTCGGCGGATGGAAACCGGGCGACGCAGGAGCCTGTCAGGGGCTGATATCTGTCAGGCGGGGACTGTCCAGCTCCGTCAATATAGTGGCAGTGCAGGTGGAAAATGCCTTGGGATTTGAAAGGGGTGCCGAATACGGTGAAAGGTACGGACTGGATATCGTCTGGGAAGGCGGTAGCGACATCAATGCCGCGGCGCTTGCTCTCGGAGGCTATACCTACGGGCAGACTCCGCTGGCCATGGCTGATGCATATACCACATTCCCCAACGGAGGCTACCGCATCACCCCTACGTTCTACAGATATGTGACCGATTCCGACGGCAATGTGCTGCTGGAAGCCGTTCAGGATACCGTGCAGGTGATAAGCGAAGCCACTGCGTGGCTGACTACAGATATATTGAAATCCGTCGTAAAAGGCGGGACTACGACCATCAGTGTTTCCGGACAGGAGATCGCGGGCAAGACCGGGACCACAGATAAGCGTGTTTGCGCATGGTTCTGCGGCTTTACCGCGGATTATTCCGGAGCCTTCTGGTTCGGTTATGACGCCCAGAAACTTACGATAAATAAGCATACCTACGATTTAAGGATAGGAGTCACCGGAGGAGGCGGCTCCACTTCGCCTGCTCACTTCTGGCAGGCTGTGTTCAATCAGTTCTACAAGGAAAAGAAGCTTCCGTCCAAATCGCTGCCCAAGATGCCGAGTTCAGGCGTTTTCAGCGCGACGATAGACGGTGCGTCCGGAAAGATACCGGGAGAACTCTCCGAGCTCGATCCGAGAGGATCAATGGTGCACGAGGAATTTTTCCTAGACGGTACTTATCCGTCTGACGTCGACGACGTACATGTGGAGGTAGACGTCTGCACTGAAACAGGGCTTCTGGCTACAGCGGGATGCCCTTCTGTGAGAAAGGTGTTATTGTTCATAGACCCTGAAGAATGGATGGTCTATGGAGGGAAGGAATATAAGGAATATACCATCAAAAATTATACCGAGTACCTTGTTCCCACCGCAACATGTACCACTCATACCGCCACGTCTACTGTGAGCGAGCTTTATTTCGGACTCACTTCGGACCTCACGGAAGCAAAGATATCCAGCGGATCTACTATAGCCATGCGGACGGGACAGCCAAAGGACATATATGTTAAGCAGCTGTTCGGAAACGGCAGCTCCGCAAACGTTTCAAGCGAACTTGTAGTTAGTTGTTCGGATGAAACGAATTTCGCAGTCACCTATGATAAAGGCAAGATCACTGTCTCATCGCTGAACCACCTGCAGTCCACCAGGGCTACGATCACTGTCAGCAAAAGCTATAATATCGGCACATCGTTCGAGTATATCGTAACTTCGAGCTTTATCGTCGACTGTTCAGCCGGGCAGTATACCATAACCTCTCATGTTTGGGATGAGAATAACCAGAATGGAGGCGGTACCATAACCGCCAGCGGCACTTATTCCGAAGGGACGAACGTGAAATACTATATCACTCCCGACGATGATCACGAACTGGCCGATGTGAAGGTGGATAGCGTCTCTGTAGGACCGGTGGGAGAGTATGAATTCACGAATCTTTCAGGCAATCATGTCATAGAGGCATTTTTCGTCAGGAAAGAAACGGAACCCGAGCAGCCGAACAATCCCTGACGAATGTTCAGTCAGTGGATGACGGGTGAGATGAGCCATCCGAAGGCTCAACGCGTATATGTTAAATCCAAGGCAGAAAAAAGTTGAAAAAGAACAAGAACCGTGATTTGAAAAAGAATACCGGACTGCGTGTGGGAAGCAAGGTCCTGAAGATAAAGCGGAAGTCCGGCGGGAATAGCCTTAAAGAGCGCCGTTCGATAAAAAAGGAGAATCCCAAGGCGAAGGTAAGGAGCCGCATCGGTATGTTCCTCACCCGACTTCTCGCCCTTTTCATCGCCTTTGGTGTTTTGGTGGGGGTGGGCGGATTCACCCTGCTGGCTACATGGATGGCTGAGACACCGGATGTAGACCTGAGCAGATTCAGTTTCGTCGATGCCACCACAATCTACGATATCAACGATGATTTCTACCAACAGCTGGAAACAAGCGAAAAAAGGGAGACCGTGACGATTGACCAGGTCCCGGAGCTCATACAGATGGCTTTTGTATCCATCGAGGACCAGCGATTCTATTCCCATATCGGCATCGATATCAGAGGCACCCTGAAGGCCGTGATACAGGTGCTGCTCACACGTTCCACCTCGGGAAGCGGCGGTTCTACCATAACCCAGCAGCTTATCAAGCAGACCCACCTTACCAGCGAGACCACGATCCGCAGAAAAGTAATGGAATGGAAACTGGCTTACCAGCTGGAAAAGGTATTGAACAAGCGTCAGATACTAGGCTCTTACCTCAATAAGATAAATCTGAGCTATGCGTGGGGGATCGAGTCCGCTTGCCGCACGTATTTTGGTCTTCATTCCGATGAGATCGACCTCGCACAGGCATGTGTCCTGGCAGCCATAATGAAGGCACCGACCGCATATTCGCCGTATGTCTATGAAACTGATTCTGATGGAAATACGTATCTTGTGCGTTCAGTGGATGCCAACGGCAATAATGTCATCAAGCTCGGGGATGCCAATTGCGAACGCGCAAAGCTGGTGTGCGCAAAGATGCTGGAACTCGGACATATTTCCCGTGGAGAGTACGAGATAGCTATGGCTGAGATAAGCGGGAATCTTGTCGGGCTCACTGCGCCGCAGCGCAATGCCGATTACACTTATTTCACCGACGCCGTTTACTCGCAGGTAATCAATGACCTCATGGTGGAATACAACTATACGAGAGCAGACGCCACCGAACTCGTGACCAACGGGGGACTTAAGATTTACGCTACGGTGGATCCCCTGATCCAGGCTGCTCTGGACCATGTGGCCGCGGACGACAAGAATTTCTATCCGCAAAACTCAGCAGCCAAGGCTGCCAGCAAGGCGCTCAGCGAATCTACCGGGGACGAGATCAATTATATACCGCAGCTCGGCGGAGCTATAGTACAGAACAAGACCGGATATGTGGTCGGAATTATCGGCGGACGAGAGAAGAACGGCAACCTCACCATGAACAGAGGATTGCAGAAATTCCAGGTGGGTTCCTCCACAAAGCCGCTGACGGTCTATGCCTCCGGCATAGATTCCAAGAAAATCACCCTGGCTGACGTCTTCGCCAACGCAAAGATCCGGTGGGGCACATGGAAACCGGCCAATGCAGGCGGAGGAGCTTCCAACGGTCCGATGACCATACGCGAGGCTCTCACGGGTTCAATAAACATGGTCGCCATTCAGGCTGAAAAATGTCAGGGAGATAAGATTTCCGCAGCATACGCGCTTAAGTTTGGACTTGAACTGACCCCTGCAGATTATAACTCCGCATCCCTTGCTCTCGGAGGCTATACTTACGGGCAGACTCCGCTGGCCATGGCCGACGCATATACCACGTTCCCGAACGGAGGCTACCGTATCACGCCCAGCTTCTACAGATACGTCACCGATTCAAAGGGCATCGTAATACTGGCTCCCAACCAGGAGAAAGTACAAGTCATAAGCGAGCAGACCGCGTGGCTGGTGACCAGCGTATTGAAGAATGTCGTTCGCGGCGGCACGACCTGGATATCACTCAGCGGCCAGGAAATAGCCGGAAAGACCGGGACTACCGATAACAACGTCTGTGCGTGGTTCTGCGGCTATACCGCAGAATACTCGGGGGCATTCTGGATAGGCTACGACGTGCAGCGCGTGAGCGTAGACGGACATACATATGTCATCCGCTACGGCAGCGTTGGAGGAAATACATCTTACGGGCCTGCCGGCCTCTGGAAGGACGCTTTTACAGAGTTCTACAGCACAAAAAACATGCCCAGCGCGACGCTTCCATCAAGACCCGGAGGATTGTATTATGATAAAGGCGACTGGCTTATAGAGGGGACGGAACCTGTGGACTATCTGAAAGATGCAAAAGTTACCGTCACCGTATGCGGGGTCACCGGCCTGCTGCCGAACGGCAACTGCCCTGAGGTGACAGAGACAGTATTCGACTGGAACAAAGTCAATCTTTTCGGCGGAGAATACATAGGCGGCAGCAAGGGAGGGGCGCCTACGACCGTCTGTCCTGACTGTATGCCTTCCGAGGATCCTCCGGACACACCTGAGGGACCGACGGACTGAATGCGAAATAAATACGAAGAATAAGGGGTTTCACACGATGAAGCCCCTTATTTCATATTGTGAAAAAACTTGTTTTGTATTCGGATACGGTGATATAATAAAATGAAATATTATACGCCTTGTTTTGTCATGCCCTAAACATGCTTATTATAAGGATTAAGGATAACGGATATGAACTCGTGGATTAAAAGAATAATCATGATCGTAGTGGACGCGGTGACGTTGATACTCGGTTATTTTGTCGCCTATTACGCTTCCATATTGGTCGGCATAAATGTTGCGGAAGAGTTCGTGAACCTCTTCCATATCTTTGTGGCGATTAAAATAGCAGTTTATCTTGCTTTCTGGATGTATTCCCTGGATCCGCGCCGCAGCGTTTTCCTGGACGTTCTGGGCATCATCATGGCAGATGTCGGTGCCGGGGCTGCCGCGGTCCTCGGTTTTGGAGTCAATTTCAGTGACAATATACTGCCTATGGGGATAGTCCTGGTCTGGGACACACTGCTTGGCCTGATGGTCAGGTTCCTGATGAGGAACGATCCCTATGAATATGACGAATATGACGAATACGATGACGAGTATGATGATGAATATGACGAGGATTCCGTTCCCGACTACTCTGCCGAGAACGCCGATGTTGAATCCAGGGGAGAAGAGGAGTATTCGGGAGAAAGGCTGGCTCTTTCAGAAAACAGCAGTGAAGGTTTCTATACGGTCAGTGCTTTAAATAACGAGAGTGAAAAAGTTCCTGCAATGGCTGCAGCTGCAGCCACCGGAACACTGAAGGTGAGAAAACTGCAGGACACAGACGTTGATGATAACGGAAGTGTTGGCGATAACGAGCTCCAACCGGAACTGTACGACAGTTTCTCCAAGGAATACGACTACGATTTCAATGACGGAGAAGATGCTTCCATTGATCTGCTGGATATGAATTTCGATTATAACCTGCCGGACGACCTCGGTGTAGATGTCTCTGTCGGGGATAGTGCGCTGGTCTCATCCGCGCTGATGGATCTGAACCTTCCGACCGAAGTGCCGGATGATGCAGATAAGGCATCTGTGCCAGTTCAGAAAGCACCGGAGTCGGGGATCACCTCCGAACCTGACGTACAGCCGCTCGTAATGCAGGATTCTATTCCCGACCTTTTGGGCGGGGAGGATCTTATAAGCGGATTGATCGATGAGACGGTCGATCTGTCTGGTGAGAAGGCACAGCCCACCGAGGAAGTTTCCGAGAAGAAGACCAAGGAGGCGCCGCCCGCTTTCAGAATCATTATGAATGATGGCCTGGCCGTGGAGTCTGATACGCAGCCCCAAGAGCTTTCCGCCATTGAGGCTGAAGAAGGACCGTCGCAGCCTGTTCAGGAAGCGGAAGACCATAGGACGCCGGAACCGGCAGCCGTCTCTGCGGAGACAGATGCTCCTGAGATTACTGAGACTGAGAAGGACGAGGCTGGCGCCGAAAAGTCCGAGGCTGCAGTACCTTCCACAGAAAAGGAAGCGATCCCCGAAGAAGATAATAAGGTCGAATCGGTCTTTGACGATATTCCTGAGGAACAGCACCCTGAAGAAAAACCGTCTGAAGAGGAGGCTGTACCGTTCTCCTTCGACGAATTCGAGAATGCGCCTGCCGTCGAAGATCAGATACCGGAAGTGATGCCGTCATCAGCGGAAGCTCCCGCACTGCCTCTTGCAAGCGTGACTACTGCGGATGCTGAAAGTACTGCCCTGCCTTTGGAAATAGAGGAAAAGCTTGAAGAAGAAGATAAATCCACTCCGATGGATCGTCTGTCGGCTGATCTCCAGTCAGACAAGGTGTCCTCAGGCGGTTTTGATTTTAACGCAAAACCTCAAATGGTGTTCGATGATTATGATTCCGATGAGGAAGATGACGAGGACAGTGTATCCGCTTTCTTCAGAGCGAGCCAGATCGATTTTTCAGATGAAAACGAACAGTTTTTGAATCAGATACAGGAAGCAGTACTGATCCCGGATAACAAGAACGCTCCGGAAAGCGACGAGGCTATCATCGAAAGGGTGATGAACCAGCCGATAGGCGAGCCGGACGATTTGTTCTCGTCCGATTTTGAGGATGACCTGAAGGAAGGACCTTTTTCAGCGGAGGATGAGGATCTGTCAGTAGAAGAGAAGGTGACAGATGCTGTCACGGACGAACTGCAGCGCAGGATAGATAATCTCGAGAAGCTGATCAACGACAAACAGCAGCAGATTGACAGTCTGATAGCGTTGATGGAGCGCGAAGCAGAAGACGTCAGGATAAAGGCTGAGCAGGCTGAGCTGAAAGCAGCTGAAGCCCAGAGGACCGCAGAGGAAGCTATTGCCAATGCTGAAGCGGACCCCGCAACAAACATTGTCCCCGAAGAACCCGCGATAGCGGAAGAACCGGAGAAAGTGGCCGAAGCGGATCCTGCAGTCATCATTCTGCCCGAAGAACCTGTGCTCACAAAAGAAACGGTCGGATCCGCAGATGGGGAGACATCTGAAAAGGCAGATGAACAGGTGATTGGCGAGCCCCAGCATATCGATGACGGTACGCCGGCAGAAGAAGAGACACAAGAGGTGATTGTGACAATGGACGACAGCAAATCTGGCCGCAAGGTCAGCAGCGAGGACCGCACTGACAGAACGGTCAACGAGGTCCTTGGTGGTATAAGAAAGAAAGAAATACTTGATTCGATAGTAACCGATATTAAATCGATGTACATGAACCTGTCCACAAAGACGAAGGATCTTGAGGATATGGAAAGAGACCTGCTGCGCAGATACGTGCAGATGGATCAGCGGGAAATGAGGGGCGATGACCGGTACAATTCGCGCCGTAACAACCGCTACCCTGATATCTTCGTTGATGATATCACTCCTTCGGACGCACCGAATATGGGACGCAGTATAAGCCGTTCAATCGATGCAAGGCTGTCCGGAAACAGGCGCTCACTGATAAATGATGACGATCTGGACGAATTCAGATTCTCCCGCCGTGATGACGGGCTCACTACCAAAGAAAGAGCGGAACTGGAGAAATATCGGGAGCAGGAGAGGGAAAGCCTCCGGCGCACCGAAGAGGAAAAACTGCGCCGTCAGATCATCGAAGAAGAAAGAAGCAGATTGGAAACTGAGCAAGAGGACGCGCTGAGACTCTATAAGGAGCGCAATGAACTCTTGAAACAGAAGGAAGCCGCCCGCATCGCCGAAGAAGAGATGCGCAAGTCGGAAGAGGCGATCGAAAAGGAAAAGACAAGACTGCTCGAAGAACGCCAGGAAGAGATCCACAAGATTGAGATAGAAAGGGAACGCCTTGAAAAGGAGAGAGCCAGCCAAATGGATGAGCTGGCAAGCCAGCTGGCTGATCTGGAAGCCGAGAGAAAGGCTCAGTTGCAGTATATAGAAGAACAGCGCAAAGCTCTGGAGGAAGGCGCTGAAGAAAAGAGGCAGCAGCTTGCTCAGGAACATCAGGCTTTGGAAGCCCTTAGAGAATCTGAAGCCATTGAGATCGAGGAAAAACGCAGAGCTTTGGACAGAGAGAATCTGGCCAGACAGAAACAGATCGAGAATGAATACCTAGCTCTGCAGAATCTAAAGAATACAGAAGCGAAGCTGTTAGAAGAGCAGAAAAAGAAATTCGAGGCAGACAAGGCTGCACAGCAGGCAGAATATGAAGAGAAGCTCCGTGAGATCGAAGCTCTCCACGCCAGTGAAAAGCAGCGACTTGCAGACCAGATGGCTGCCCTCGAGGATGAAAAACGGGCAATGGAGGCTCAGCGCACCGAGCAGGAACGTATTCTCCGGGAAATGAGCGAGAAGCTCGAGGCTACAAAAAGCGAAGAAGCCAGGAAGCTGGAAGAAGAGAAGAAGGCTTCAAGCGTCGAGAGTCAGCGTATTCAGGAAGAAAAAGCCAGGCTCGAAGAGCAAAGAAAAGCTTTTGAGGCAAGCAAGGCCAGGCAGGATAAGGCATTCGAAGAACAGCGTGCCGAGCTGGAAAGTCTGAAGAACAGCGAGCAGGTACGCATCGAAGAGCAGATGGCACGCATTGAAGAACAAAGACGCGCTATAGAGGAAGCAAAAAACTTCCAGGAAAAGAATATACGTGATATGAGCGAAAAATTCGCCCGTCAGAGAGAATCTCACGTTAAGGAACTGGAAGAACAGCAGCGTGCTTTGGAAGCGCAGCGGGCAGAATTGGAAGAGGCCAAGAGGCAGCACGAGATAAACGTGGCGGCGCAGAAAGCTCAAGAAGAGCGCCTTAAAGCTATCGAAGAGGAGCAGGCCAGAAAAGCTGCAGAGATAAAGCAGGCAGAGGAAGCTCAGGAAATGCAGTTAGCCATTGAGCGTCAGCAGAGAGAAGCCCTGCAGAAGGTAAATAAACAGCACGAGGAAGAAATTGCGGCATCCCAGCGCGCCGAGGAGGAGCGTATCGCCAGCTTGAAAGCGGCGCAGGCTGAAGAAGTCGAAGAGCAAAAGCGTCAGTTTGAGGCAGCTGTTAAAGCCGAGGAAGAACGCATCGCCAGATTAAAGGCAGAGCAGACTGCAGAAGCCGAGGAGCAGAAGCGCCAACTTGAGGCAGCTGTTAAGGCTGAAGAGGAGCGTATCGCTCAATTGAAGGCGCAGCAGGTTGCAGAAGTTGAGGAGCAGAAGCATCAGATTGAGACAGCTATAAGGGCTGAAGAACAGCGTTTGAAGGAACTCAGAGCTGAGCAGAGCAGGCAGGCACAGGAACTGGAAGCTGAAAAGAAGCGGCGTGAAGAAGAATTGGCTAAAGTGTATAAGCAGTATGAAAAGGAAGCAGCCGCTCAGAAAGCAGAAGAAGCCCGTTTGAAAGCCATTAAGGAAGAACAGATAAGAAATGCACAGGCTCTCGAAGAGGCGCGCCGGCAGAATGAAGCTCAAATCGAAGCTCAGAAGGCGGAAGCTGAGAGATTGGCAAGACTGAAAATGGAACAGGCCAAACAGGCTGATGCTCTGGAAAAAGAGAGACGTCTGCAGTCAGAAAGACTGCAGGTAGCTGCAAAGGAGGAGGCGGAACGTCTGACAAAGCTTAAAGCAGAGCAGGCGGAGGAAGCCGAACAGCACAAGCGTGAGCTCGAAGCAGCAACGAGAGCCGAGGAGCAGCGCATCGCCAGATTAAAGGCGGAGCAGGCTAAAGAGGCCGAACTG
>JAIKVR010000047.1 GCA_024685545.1 Eubacteriales bacterium
TTTTGTAGATGAATACTCGAAGGGCGGTATTGAAGTAATTGACGTTACTGACTCGGTTTTAATAGGGGAGCGTCCTGATTTTCTGTTGTCGAGAATGGTTTGACAAATTCCGGTTTATCGGCGTACCGATATTCATCCTACTGTCTCAACCCTGACCGATACCGGGAAATTGCCCATTCCTTCATTGGGATGAACCAGTGGGTCGAATACAAGCCTTTTTATTTGACCTGCTGCTCCGAGGCATGTGGAGACGGTATGCTTATTGTCCAAACTTTCTGAGGCGAAGCATCATATCAGTGTTCAGGTCGATATGGACGAGTTGGATCTGACCGCAGCAGAGAGCAAGGCTACATATGAAGAGATCCAAGCGTGGGTGAAGGAGAAGTACGGCTTTCATGTGACACACCTGAATATCGCGAAGACCAAACGGAAGTGTGGGATCATCGAACGGCAGAACTATAATCTACCGAAAAGTGAAGGCAGCCGGTCGCCGGAGACGCCGAAGGAAAAGAAAGAGGCGATCATTGAGGCGTTTAAAGCGTTTCAGATGATTTAAAGCGAATAAAACTATTAAAAAGGGAGCAGATCACATTCAGCGTGGTCTGCTCCCTCTCTTTATGCTTCGATTTGAGCACTTTTCCGGAATCTGTCCGGCGTGATCCCGTACATTTCCTTAAAGCTGCGGATAAACTGACGGGTGTCTTTGTAGCCGATCTCCTCGCAGATATGGTCGAGTTTCCACTTTCTTGTTTTCAGCAGCTCTGCTGCTTTTCGAAGCTTAAAATCCTTTACGGTTTCTGAGAAGGACCGTCCGGCCTGCTCCTGAAACATACGGCTCAAATAAGACTCATTGTAATGGAATTCTGCTGCAAGGTCATGGAGCGTAACCGTGCGATAGTGATTGTACATATAATTGACCATATCGAGTATCCGCTGATCCCGTAAAGCAATGCTGTAGAGCGGCTGCATCGTGTCCATATATCTCTGAAGAATATAAGTGATCAGACTAGCCGCAGTCGATTCCATCAGCTCTATCTGATAAGGCATTCCAAGACTTTGCTGTTCGTACAGAAAGAGCAGCATACTTTCGGCGGCAGGGTCCTTTCCGCATTGAAAGCTGATCGGGTAGACCATGGAGGGAAGATGCGGAATACTCATCTTTATGAAGTGACTTAGCCGGATCTTCATGGTAAGACACAGTGAGTCTCCGACGGCAATGAGCTGGTGTCTGGTCGGAACTGGGATGAGAATAAAGCTGCCTTCTTGCTGGATCACCTCGTTTTCACCGACGCGATGAATACAACTGCCCCGGAGCACATAAGCGCATTCGATAAACTCATGGGAGTGGGTGGGTATTTCAATATAGCGGAGCAGTTTTTCTATGGCAACATTTATGTCAGGCGGCATGAAGGCCTCTTCCGTCAGGCCGGTATTGCCGTATCTCTCATGGAAGGAAGCAACGATCTGCCCTTGCTCCCGAAGAGCAGGCGGGTCGTTGATGGTTTCCAGGGTGTGCCGGTCTGTTCCGTGCATCATCAGATATAGATACTGACCGTGACGAAGCAGGGTCCCTGTTCGGCGGAAGGAATCCAGTGCTGCCTTCTCATACGGATTCAATCGGGACAGCTCCCGAATCAGATGATTATAGTTTGCCAAGATGACCCTCCGATTTACGCAGATTAGCTTCAGGTACTTCTGATGGTGAGTTTATTATAACTTCCTGAAAAGTAAAAAACAACCTATTAGTAATGTAAAATAGAGGCATTTTTTTATTTTGCAAGGATTGTATAATACAATACAGAAAAGCAAAAAAGGGACCTCGAACATGGGAAAAAAGCTGAACGATCTGAAATGTACGCTCATACAAAAAGCGGTTTACGCAAAGCTCTACAGGGGGCACAAGCCCAACGAGTGGGAGCCCTGGCATGAGCCGGAAGTAAAGAAGCTGGAAAACGGCATGATCTGCCGCAGCAACGTCAAATACAGCGATACCTGGCCTAACAGCTTCGCGGACATTTGGTATCCCGATGACAACAGTGAGAAGCGGCCGGTTGTAGTGTACTTTCACGGCGGCGGCTTTATCTTCGGCAACAAATCGGCGGGCGATCCGCTGCAAACCGGTGGCGGCGGTGTGGGAAAGCTCGAAGCCATCGTGAAGGCGGGGTATAGTCTTGTCAACGCGGACTATGCGCTTGCGCCACATTACCGATTCCCGACCCAAATCCGACAGACGGATGAGTTGTTCCGTTATCTGATCACACATCAGGAAGAGCTTCATCTGGATATGTCCCGCGTCTGCCTTTCCGGAGGAAGCGCCGGGGCGAATATGACGGAAATCTACGCCGCCTGTGTCTGCAATTCCGATTACGCTGCTATGCTCGGCGTCGATCCCGTGATGACAACGGAAAACCTAAAGGTGCTCGCGATCGACGAGGCCGCGCTGGACGCAAGCGTCTTTGACAAAAACATGTACGCCATGCTTGGCTGTGCGACCGGGGCAAAGCGCAACACGCCGGAGGCGGTGGCGATTATCAATGCTAAAACCTATATTCGTGAAACGTTCATTCCCAGCTGGATCAACGCCTCCAATGAGCCGAATGATGAAACGGGTTATTTCGTCACCGAAGCTCGTGGGCTGAAGCTGAAACTGGACGAGATCGGCGTACCGAATGATTTGGTTTTCTTCCCCGGGGCAAAGCTGCCCCACGGATATATGGATCAGATGGCT
>JAIKVR010000051.1 GCA_024685545.1 Eubacteriales bacterium
CAGAAGCGGCTTGAGGACTTCAACGCCCTTGCTCATCGCTCTTGCTGCTACCAGCATTTCGGGAACGAAGATCTCTCCTGCGGAGAACTTCTCTCCGACGACGCCCATGGCCTCGATCATTCCGGCCAGGATCTCTTTTGCACTCAGTCCTTCGTCAAGTGCTTCCTGTACGAGTCCTGCGGTAAGCTTGGTCTTGCCTTTTTCTACTGCTGTCTTTACTTCATCTAATTTTGACATTTTTCCTCCCTTTTGGTGCGTTTCCAACGCAGATATTGATTTGAATACATTATAGTCTATTTTATATTAAATGTCAAATAATCTATATAATACTCATAAATATCTAGTAATTTCTCTGTACAACATCGGTCTTGAAAAGACAGAAGGATGTGCTATTATTGTTTTATGGCAGGAAAAAAAGCAGTTAAGAGCCAAAAAAACACTTCAAAAAGAATCAGAGTCGTACGGCCGAAGATCCACCTCGTTGCGGGAGTGGCTTCCGTTATCGTTTGCCTTGTTTTAGGTTGCGGAACTTATTCCTCGCACAGAAGCGCGGCAATGTTTTTTTTCGCTATGCTTATACCATGTGTAGGGATAGTGGCACTGTGTGTTCTTTCCCGCTGGGAGATAAGAGTTGACGGTGACATCATGATCTATGTCAACACTTTCGGCAAGACCGTGGAGTATACGCTGGATGATCCGACAAAAGTCATCTTCGGAGCGAACAAGCTGACTATCATCGCCGAAGGGAAAAAAGAAATAGAGGTCTATGCTAACTGCGTCAATTACGAGAAATTCAAACGCCATGTCATGTCTACGGATATACGGAAACAATGGAATCAGAGCTACAATGTCAAACGAAGATAATGGAAATCGATGAACAATCGTCATGCATTTATTCTAAAAATAATATTTGCTGTTGATTTTCAGGGTAATCCATAGTATATTATAGGTTGTAATTATATATCCACGATTGGAGTAACTAATGAGCTTATTCAGCAAAAATAACAATGACTCTGAACGTACGACAGAAAACACAGCAATCAACCGCAGCAATTCCGGCGTACAGCAGAGCCAGTCGGATATGAACCTCATCACTCAGGATACAATCGTAAGAGGTTCCATCGAAACAAAGAGCAACATCACTATTCAGGGCGGTATTAAGGGAAACGTTGTTTCCACAAAGAATATAGCGATAGGCGGGACTATTCAGGGAGATATCAAAGGCAATAACGTGTCTCTCTCCACAGGCAAGGTCACGGGTTCCATTACCAGCAATAATGACCTTTCATTGGATGAATCTGCAATAGTGGTCGGTCCCTTAAAGGCCTCCAATATCTATTCAAACGCGAAGATCAAGGGCAATATCGAAGCTGATGACCTGGTCGAGCTCAACAGCGAATCCATTCTGCTCGGCGACGTTACCGCAGCAAATATCCATATCGACTCCGGCGCCGTCATAAAGGGAAGGGTCGATATAGTACGCAACACCGTGCTCAATGAAGATATCTTCGACATGGAGGAAACCTTCATGGATCTGAGCGAATTCGGCGACGATGACGACAACAGATAATATTCCATAAAAAAGCTCTCCCACATGAACGGGAGAGCTTTTTTATTTTCGGAATATCTCTCGCGTCATATCGATAATGCCCTGTGTAGCTTTTACTCTGACCACTGCACTATGCACCAGCGACAATAAGCCTGTAGATCTGTCCTCTATTCTTGTTTCCAGCTTCGCATCAAAACCGCCTTTTTGACTGAATGATTCCAAAGCAATAGCCTCAGCTTCTTTCTTTGCTCTGGCCAAAGCTGACGAATAATCGGGATCTCGTCCGATGAGACCCACAGGACCGATTATATCGTAAGCCTCCTCCCGTCTCCGCACCTCTACTGTTCCATCCGCTTCTACACTGCCAAGAATCGCTCCAAGCGCATTACCCACTCCGGCATTCTTCGGCACAATGCATTCGCCGTTTACATGCTCCCGCAACCTCGGGATGAAGATATGCGCGCTGGCACCGATCCCTATCACTGCGAAATCGGACTGTGCCTTAAGTCCGATGAATCCATCTGATCCGTAATAAGCGAAATCCGAAATCCTTGTCAGAGATTCCCTGTCATTCATGTCCGAGAGTTTCTCTTCCATCATTGCAAGCTTTGCAAAATAAAGTCCAAACAGCCCGCGGGTAATAAGATTGTAGACGGTATTGGCGTCTTCTTCAGCCGTACGGTTGGATAATGAAGCGCAGTAATTCGCAGCAAGATATGAAGCTTCAGCATCAAAAGCATCAAAATCGTCTTTTATATGCAAATAATCAGTGGCAGTAAGCCCGGCCTTTGATAAAACCCCGTCGTCATAGAGTTTGATGACTCTGTAATAGACATTTCCGAACCGGCGTCGTATCTCGCTCATGTTCAGTGCTTCTCCTTTCAAAGAGGCAATCAATGCCATCTCCTCGTCGGAGAACCTTTTATAATCCAATTTTTCTGAGGCAGCCACATAGTAAAATGACGCATCTTCCGCGGTTCCGCTCAAAGCGAGATCCCCGTTACCTTTAAAGAACTCCTTGACTTCCGGATGCGTCATGGACAGCACACATAAAGGAACGATGCGCCTTCTACCTATATAAGGTACTGACTGATTATCGAATAATACCTCCACATCACAGCCAAGCACTTCCGTCGTTATATCGATCGCCCTTGTGGATGTCAGAAACCCGGATACACTGGCCCCTTCCTCGCTGATAAGGATAGATCTGTCTTTTATTACGGCGATGTCGGACGTCGTTCCGCCCATGTCGATGACAACAGCGTCATTTACTTCCGGGCAGAGAGCACGTGCGCCAAGCACAGAAGCCGCCGGACCGGACAAAAGCGTTTCCACCGGCCGGGTACGTGCGTACTCTTCACTCATTACGCTTCCGTCTCCGCGCACAACAAAGATCGGGCATTCTATGCCAAGATTGTTCATATCCAGCTTGACCGAATCCATAAAATCGTTGAAGATCGGTGTAAGTGTTCCGTTAAGATATGCGCTGACTGCGCGTCTCAGGTAATTCAGGTTGCTGGAGAGCTCATACCCGCAGACAACTGGTTTATCTGAGAGAGTCTTTATTATCTCTTTTGCCTTTTTTTCAAGGACAGGGTTCTTCATTCCCCACACCTGCACGACTCCAAAGGCGTCGTAGTTATCGCAGAAGGATAAAAAATCCTCGGTAAAGCCTTTCTCGTCAAAAGCCTCGATAACATCCCCTCTCATATTCACCGCGCCTTTGGCAAAGTATATCTGGTTTGAAGGGATCAGTCCTACGTCAGGTCCGAGTTCGTCAACGTCTTTCGGAGAAGAGCCGAAGAGGATCAGTTTGCAGCGCGCTCCCCTGCCCTCAGCACAGGCATTTGTAGCCAATGTGGTCGAAATGGAAACAAGGCAGACTCTGTTATCGAAAACTGACAATTCCTCAAATATACGCCTTACGCAGATCGAGAGGTCATCGTGCGTTGTGGGAGTTTTGGTAGTATTTATGATATTGCCGGTGGAAACATCGACGAGAACACCGTCAGTATATGTGCCGCCGGTATCGATCCCGATAGCTAAATCCATAAGTGATCTCCAATGCAGCAATTATATCATTTTCGCGAATCAAAGCGCAACGTGGCTATTGTCATGCTATAATTACGCGATGGACAAGAAAAAGAACGAAAACAATTATACATTTTTCCGCACGAAGGCGCTCATCCTGTCTGTAATGCTGATTATAATATCTTCAGCTACTGGGGTCATGGCCTATTTCTATTTCCCTTTCATGGTCAGCTTTTTTTCCGCGCTGTCCGCGGGATTAATCATGTTCGTCGCTACGCACTCATTTGATGCCGCGCTCGAAAAAAAGGCTTTCAAAAATGAAGAAGCCATCGACAGCATGACTGCCATCTGTGCCAGCGCAGATAAACTGCTCGAAACAGTGCTTAAACTAGATAATAAGCTGAAATTCGATTCCACCCACAGAGAAGAAGCCCGGCAGGTCTCACTCGCGGCTCAATATCTCATACTTTCTGTGGAAAACAATCAGGAAAGATTGAACGAGATCAAATGCTGCAGACCCGTATCAGATCTGACCGAGGACGCCTGCAAGGCTGCGGATAAAGTCGAAGAGTTGGCGGAGCAGATAGCGGGAGAGCATTCCTTCGCCGTGAATATGGAGCATATGGAAGAAATGAAAGAAACACTGAGGATTATAAAGGGACTCAGGTCTCATACATTCAGCATCTCTGCTGATCTCAGGGAGGAAAACATCCTCATTAATCATTAAAAAATCATAAGTGCCTTAAGAACGTCAGAAAGCGCTTTTGCTGATGATCCCCTCAATTACCAGATTGAAACACTATAGTTCTGATTGAAAAAGCCGCCTTTCGGCGGCTTTTGGGTTCATGTCCAGAATTCTGTTGTATAATTCGGTGCTTCCTTCGTGATAGTGATGTCATGAGGATGATTCTCGGCAAGGGAAGCCTGTGTTATCTTGATAGCTTCAGTCTCTGTCCTTAGTTTTTCTATTGTCCTGCAACCGCAGTATCCCATTCCTGCTCTTAAGCCTCCGACCATCTGGAAGACGACTTCTGCGACGGATCCCTTGTAAGCCACCCTGCCTTCCACTCCTTCGGGGACGAGCTTCTTGCTTCCGGACTGCTGATACCTGTCTGCAGAGCTGTATGTCTGCGTCATAGCCCCCATGGAGCCCATTCCGCGATAGCTCTTGTATCTTCTGCCCTGATATATGATCGTTTCTCCCGGGCTCTCGTCCGTACCGGCGAGCATGCTGCCCATCATGACGGAACATGCTCCTGCAGCAATTGCCTTGGTAATATCTCCTGAATACTTTATACCTCCGTCTGCGATGATCGGGATATTGTATTTATCTGCCACTTCAGCGCAGTCCATAACTGCTGTGATCTGGGGAACGCCCATGCCGGAGATTACTCTTGTTGTACAAATCGAGCCGGGGCCCATGCCTACCTTAACGGCGTCTGCGCCTGCTTCGATCAGGTGAAGTGTGCCCTCTGCCGTGGCTACGTTTCCTGCGATAATCTGCAGATCGGGGAATTTTTCCTTGAATTCGCGTATAGTTTCTAAAACGTGGATAGAATCGCCATGAGCTGTATCAAGGACAATGACGTCCACCTTTGCATCCATCAATGCCTTTGCCCTGTCAAGATAATCACCGGTCACCCCGCAGGCTGCTCCGCAGAGGAGTCTGCCCTGTTTATCCTTTGCGGCATTCGGGTAATCGATTGCTTTCTGGATGTCTTTTATGGTAATAAGCCCGGCGAGATTGAAGTCCTTATCTACGAGAGGCAGCTTTTCGATTCTATGCTTTTTTAATATCGCCTCAGCTTCCTGTAGGGTCGTTCCAACAGGTGCCGTGATAAGGTTTTCCTTCGTCATTACTTCAGGAATCGGTTTTGTCGGATCGCTCTCGAAGCGCAGGTCCCTATTGGTGATTATTCCGACTAGTTTTTTGCCCCTGACTATAGGTACGCCTGAGATGCGGTATTTTTTCATCAGTTCCATGGCATCGCCGGTGAGATTATCTTCCGTCAGATAAAACGGATCGACGATGACGCCGTTTTCGCTTCTCTTTACTCTGTCGACGCTGTCTGCCTGGTCCTCTATTGACATATTCTTGTGAATAATGCCGATGCCGCCCTGCCTTGCCATGGCAATAGCCATTTCGCTCTCGGTCACGGTGTCCATTCCTGCGGACATGAACGGGATATTCAGCTTGATAGAATTGGTCAGTCTGGTGGTAAGGTCAGCCTGGGACGGTGAAAAGTCAGCATATTTCGGCAGGATCAGGATATCGTCAAAAGTCAGCCCTTCCTTTACGATCTTCAATTCTTTCTCCTCTTAAATAGTATTTCAATAAATATAACATAAAAACGCCGTGTTTTTACAATAAAAAAGCAAGAATAAACAAATAAAAAAAATACGGCGGCAGTATTGACATTGAATGGTTATATGATAGAATATGTTTAGCACTCGATAAGAATGAGTGCTAACAAAAAGTATTTCCATTTCGGGAGGTTATATTATCATGAAGCTCAAACCGCTGGGCGACAGAGTCGTTCTGAAAGTCATGGACTCTGAAGAGAAGACAAAGGGAGGACTCCTCCTTACAGACACATCCAAGGAAAAGCCGATGGAAGCTACAGTAGTTGCAGTTGGGACAGGCACTGTTGTTGACGGCAAGAAGGTTCCGCTGGACGTCAAGGAAGGGGATACCGTTATTTATTCGCAGTATGCAGGCACAGAAGTCGAAGTTGATGATGAGAAACTTCTTATCGTCAAGCAGAGCGACATTCTTGCGATTTGCGTAAAATAATAAAAGGAGAATAAGAAATGGCTAAAGAAATCAGATATGGATCTCAGGCGAGAACATCTCTTGAAAACGGAGTCAATAAACTCGCTGATGCAGTAAGAGTCACTTTAGGACCCAGAGGGAGAAACGTAATACTCTCCAGAACATACGGCACTCCGACCATCACTAACGACGGCGTTACCATTGCAAAGGAAATCGATCTGGAAGACATTTACGAGAATATGGGAGCTTCACTGGTACGTGAAGTTGCCGTAAAGACCAACGATGTTGCCGGAGACGGCACCACAGGCGCAGTTGTCCTTGCCCAGGCCATCATCAAGGAAGGCCTTAAGAACGTCACAGCCGGAGCTAACCCGATCATCCTCAAAAAGGGTATCGATGAAGCTACCGAAGCAGCCATCGAGGCGCTGAAGAAGCAGAGCAAGAAGGTCGCCGACAAGAATTCTATCGCTCAGGTTGCATCAATTTCTGCCAATGACAAAAAGATTGGCGAGCTCATCAGCGACGCCATGGAAAGAGTCGGCAAAGACGGTGTCATCACTGTTGACGAAGGGAAAACGATGAACATAGAACTTGACCTTACCGAAGGCATGCAGTTCGACAGAGGATACCTTTCCAGCTACTTCATCACCGACACTGAGAAGATGACGGTAAACTATGAAGACGCTTTCGTTCTGATCACAGATAAGAAGATCTCAAATATCCAGGAGATCATCCCTCTGCTCGAGCAGCTCATCAAGCAGGGCGGAAGGCTGCTCATCATCGCTGAAGATGTTGAGGGAGAAGCTCTCTCCACTCTCGTTCTCAACAAGCTCAGAGGCGTACTGCAGTGCGTTGCAGTCAAAGCCCCCGGCTTCGGAGACAGAAGAAAGGCCATGCTTGAGGATATAGCCCTCATGACCGGAGCGACCCTCGTCTCCGATCAGATCGGCATGGAACTCAGCTCCGTCACCATGGATATGCTCGGCAGAGCAAAGAGCGTCAAGGTCGACAAAGAAAATACCATCATCGTTTCCGGAGCAGGAGATCCCAAGCTCGTGGAAGACAGAAAAGAGCAGATCAAGAGAGAGATCGCTACCACCACTTCCGACTATGACAGGGAAAAGCTCCAGGAGCGTCTGGCAAGACTTTCAGGCGCAGTAGCAGTCGTCAAGGCAGGCGCCGCCACAGAAACCGAAATGAAGGAAGTCAAATACAGGATCGAGGATGCTCTCAACGCCACAAAGGCCGCTGTTGAGGAAGGCGTCGTTCCCGGTGGTGGAGCCGCGCTGCTCAGATGCGGGAAAGCCCTCGATGAACTCATCAGCAAACTTGAAGGAGACGAGCGCACCGGCGCCATGATCATCAAAAAAGCCATTGAGGCTCCGATCAGGCAGATCACTGAAAATGCAGGAGTCGACGGCAGCATCGTTATCGAAAAGCTACTTGAAGGCGATGACGAACTCGGATTCGACGCATTGAACTTCAAGTATATCAACATGTATGAAGCAGGCATCATCGACCCGACAAAGGTCGTAAGAAGCGCACTTCAGAACGCTTCCAGCGTAGCTTCCATGTTCCTGACCACCGAAGCCTGCGTCGCAGAGCTTCCCAAACCGGAGACACCGGTAGTTGCCAATCCCAATCAGGGAATGATGTAATCTCCCGGACTTCAGGCACCCGCTTTGGGCGGGTGCCTTTTTTGTTGTTCCTGACGATAGGCGGAAAGTTGACACAGCAGGAGTTTCAATGTTATTATGCGAAGGTATAATACAGTTAATCCACGAGGTCGTCATGAAAAAGATCAAACACTTCGATATGAAAAGAAAGCCCATGCGCCAACGGCTTTACCTGATGCCAGTGATTTGGGGACTCGCCTTCCCTGAAGTCATCAAACACAGAACAAAAATAACAAAGATCAACACCGAAGGGCTCAAGCCGCCATACATCCTGCTGTGCAACCACAATGCTTTTTTCGATTTTAAAGTCACCACGGCAGCCATCTTCCCCCACAGAGCGAATTACGTCGTGGCCATAGACGGGTTCATAAAGAGGGAGGGCCTCCTGCGAAGAGCAGGCTGCATATGCAAGAGAAAATTCACAAATGACATCCTGCTTATAAAACAGCTCAAAAGAGTCATAGACAACGGGAACATCCTGGTGATATACGCGGAGGCCAGATACTCTCTGTGCGGCACGACAGCAGTGCTCCCCGATTCCCTGGGGCGCATGGTGAAAATGTTCAAAGTCCCTGTCGTTTCCCTTATCATGCACGGACACCATATCGACTCCCCGTTCTGGAACCTGCATAAAAGGGGCGTTGTCCCGACAGAGGCGGAGATGACCCAGCTTTTTGATAAAGAAGGCATCGCGAAGGCTTCCGTCGAGGAAATCAACGAAAAGATTCGCAACGCATACAGATATGACGATTACGCCTGGCAGAAGGAACGCGGCATACGAGTCACCTATGAAAAGCGTGCTGAAGGACTGGACAAGGTGCTCTACCAGTGTCCGAACTGCGGATGTGAATATGAAATGTATTCTGATGGAACAACTCTCGGCTGTTCTCATTGCGGCAAGAAATGGCATTACACGGAACTGGGGGAACTGGAGGCGTTGGAGGGAGAAACGGAATTCTCCCACATCCCGGACTGGTACGAGTGGGAAAGAGAGAACGTCAGAAAAGAAGTCCTGGACGGCACCTACTATTTCGAATCTCCCGTTCATGTGGATTCCCTGCCCAATTCAAAGGGGTACATAAATATCGGCACAGGTACGCTTATCCACGATATGAACGGCTTCCATCTGGTCTGTGTGGATAAGGACGGGAACGAATATACTATGGAAAAGACCGTACCTTCGCTCTATTCCTGTCACATCGAATACAACTATCTGGGCAAATACGGAGACTGTATAGACCTCAACACACTGGAAGATACATACTACATATATCCTGAGAAAGAAAGATTCTCCGTCACAAAGATAGCACTTGCCACAGAAGAACTCTACTTTGACTACGAAGCGAAGGAGGAAAAACGGAAATCCGAAGCAAGAACACATACGGAGGAATCGGCACAATAACGGTCGTTGAAAAATACACTTTCGCATCTAAAAACCCTCCCTTTCGGAGGGTTATAATTATTCATGGGCTGCAGAGCGGCTGAACTTCTTTTTCAGATCCACTTTCACTATTTCATTATCCGAGAAAGGTCAGCCGATGCGGACGGCATCATTCCTTAGTATTTTCCCTTTATGCAAAATCAGCACGGAATTATAAGGAAGGATTATATTTCTGACATGTTTTTTAGGTTTTTACTCCAAACTCCGTAATATATAGTATATAATATTATTTCAATTGAAGAGTTGAGGACAGAATTATGAAGCTTTTATCTGATGTATTCGAAATCGTCAAAAAAAGGAATCCCGGCGAAAATGAGTTCCTCCAGGCAGTTTCCGAGGTATTCGATTCTCTGGAGGATGTTGCAGCCCGATATCCCAAATACCTGAAAAGCGGTTTATTCGAACGACTCGTCGAACCGGACAGGCAGATTCTATTTCGTGTTCCCTGGACGGACGAGGCCGGAGGCTTCCATGTAAACCGCGGCTTCAGAGTGCAGTTCAACGATGCCATCGGCCCGTATAAAGGCGGCCTTAGATTTTCACCTCAAGTCAATCTGAGCGTCATCAAGGCACTGGGC
>JAIKVR010000064.1 GCA_024685545.1 Eubacteriales bacterium
AAGTCCTTCTCCAGGTCAATACCGAGAATATAAACCGGAAGGTTAAGCCAGATATATTACATGAGAGGCCTCCGGCACGGAAGGGATAACCATATCTTTTGAATGGGACTCCTTCCTGCCGGGGGTCTTTTTCTTTTGCTCTGATTCCCCGGCGAATACATACAAACAAAATATCGAAGGCCTGATATGCATTAAGGGCTGAGGATACATATGCCAGCGGTTTTGAAGAGTTCATTTTCAAAATGCGGCATCGGTACCCTTTCTTTAGTGCACCCTTTTCAGGCAGCTAAGGGCGGTCCGGATCCTGGCTATGTATCTTCTGCTCTCCGCAGCAGGCGGAAAGGACAAAGATATGTATTTTAACCAGGTGGAATTCGGAAAGAGGCTTCAGGAGTGCAGGAAGCTGAAGGAACTGACTCAGGAAGAACTAGCGGAAATGGTTGGAGTGGAGAAGCAGCATATAAGCCGCATAGAGCGAGGTGTCACTGCATGTTCAATTGATCTCCTCCCTGCGCTGTCGGTCGCGCTTCAGGTAAGCACAGATTATCTGCTGATGGGAAAGAGCATCGACAAAGAACTGACCAGAACGCAGCTGCTGTCAGTGATCTCACAGCTGACGTTGATCACTCAAGGACTCTGACATGAGAAGAATCCCCTGAAGCGTTCGCTCAGGGGATTCAGTACGTCAATCAAAAGCTTTTGGAATTGTTATGGCTTTAGGGATGTGATCGGGATAATAAACACCCCGGTCTCAGGATCTCTCATGACAGTATCCAGATGGCCAACGATTACACACATAAATGCCGGCTTCTTTTCAACATTGTTCTGAAATTTGGTCAAACTGCTGATAGCATCCTGGATGCTGCCATCGCTTAGTTTGATCTCAAAAGCAGCATATTCCCCGTCCTTAAATTCCACTATTGCGTCTACTTCATCTCCGGAGGCGTTGTCCCGGAAATGATAAAGATGTCCCTCCAGATAGTCGGCGTATATGCGAAGATCCCTCTCCACCAGTGCTTCAAACATAAGTCCAAAAGTTTCATGGTCATTCAACAGCTTTGGGACAGTCAGATGGAGACATGCGCAGCTTAGGGAGGGGTCTGCCAGATGCCTTTTTGCGGATTTTCCGATTCGTGATGAGGAACGATAGTGTACGCTGAAGGCTTCCTGATTCGTAATCAGAAATAAGCTGTCAAGAACACTGGTATAGTCCGCAACGGTATCCCGGCTTTCTATCAATTCATTACCGTTTTCATACTCTTCAATATCCCTGACCAGGGTCTTGTCTCCGGCAACAGAAGATTCATGCCGTGCAAGGGCTCGAAGAAGCATACGCATCTTTTCCGGGCTTCTTTTTCTTATCTGGCGTTCATGCATATCCTTTGTAACAATAGCTTCGATATAGCTTTCGGGAATGACGCCGATATCTTCCTCAGCCATATCAATGTTCTCTGGCCAGCCGCCTCTGATGATGAGCCTGGCAAGCTCATCAAGTTCAACTTTTCGCACAAAGCCTTCCTGAATCTGTCCCTGGCGCATTCCAGTTAACGAAGCCTCTCCTGATGAGTCACCGGATTCATACAGACTCATGGGATACATGCGCAATGGTGCTATCCGTCCGGTTCCGGTATGATATACCTTTTTTTCTCCACGTTTCTTCTTAAGCGAAGTTGACCCGGTCAGGATAAACTTCCCTTTCTCACGATCGCTGTCACATTCGTTTCTTACAGCATCCCAGATCTCGGGAACGATCTGCCATTCGTCAATTAACTGAGGCCTTTCTTTTGTGAATATATATTTCGGATCAACGAGAGCATTGTTTCGGACACTTTTGTCTGTTACATAGGAAACGCTGTTTGCATGGTTAAGACTGGTCCAGGTTTTTCCGCACCATTTTGGCCCTTCTATAGAGACTGCACCGAAAATCCTCAAATAGCGTGAGATTCGTTCGTCTATCAGCCGTGGCTTGTATCCATCCTTCGTTAAGCTCATGCTTTTCACCTCCAGTGCAGTTATTGTATCACGGCATTGTGCACTTTTCAAGAAGAACGTTACGCACTTTTCAATTATTTTATTCCGCACAATTCAGAGATTGTACTCGGCGTTTTTCAAACTGTGTAAAAAATGGCCCTACGAGGGCTACTGAGTGGCCCTGCCAGGCCCACGGCAAACGCCGTTTTCTCCTCTAAAATATGACTCGTAACAACCGAGTTGTTACAGAAGAAAGAAAACAAAGCACCTTGACAACCGAATACACATTCATCAGGTACGAACCTGTGATGAGGAGCCACATCAGCAGTGAACGCGAGGACGGTCGAAAGACCAGAGCGGAAGCTGGCCTGTAAGAGCCGGACAGCTCCCGGATTAAGGCGAAAATATATCACGCTACTGCTGATTGGCGTCAATGAGCTCCTTCAGCGTGACGTGAACGTTTCTGTACCTGGCTTCCGGATTGGGTTCCTTTACCGAGGCAAACTGAAGGGCTTTGGTCGGGCAGGCCTGGATGCAGGCCATGCAGTTGATGCAGTTGGTATAATCGTAGACGGGACGTTTGTCTTCCATCTTTATGCATCCCCGGGGGCAGATCCGGCTGCAGGTGCCGCAGCCCACGCAGGTGTCTTCCACCCGGTACAGAGGGAAGGAATACATGGGACCGGCCTGCTCTTTATGATGAATATAACCGTTATAGAAATCGGTCTCTCCCTGGGGCGAGGGCTGGATATAACGGGTGTTGGCATCAATATCGGCTTTGATCTGGGCAAGATGCTCATCGACCCGCTTCGTATCCTCGATCTGCCGCTGTTTATCCATGTCAAACACGATGATGGCGTTGTCATGCATGATAAGGGTATTGATATAGGCGGCCTCTTTCCCGATGGACTTGAGATATTCCTGGGTACGGCCCGCAACGCCGCCGTGATGCATGCCAAATGTGACGATCAGATAGAAATAGTCGGTCTCGAATTCGGAATCCCGGATGAAATCCCGTACCATCGGCGGGATCTCGAACTCGAAGAGGGGGCA
>JAIKVR010000061.1 GCA_024685545.1 Eubacteriales bacterium
CGTGTTCCCTGGACGGACGAGGCCGGAGGCTTCCATGTAAACCGCGGCTTCAGAGTGCAGTTCAACGATGCCATCGGCCCGTATAAAGGCGGCCTTAGATTTTCACCTCAAGTCAATCTGAGCGTCATCAAGGCACTGGGCTTTGAGCAGACATTCAAGAATTCACTTTCAGGACTTCCGATCGGCGGCGCAAAGGGAGGAAGCGACTTCGATCCGAAGGGAAAGACTGACGAAGAAGTGATGCGATTCTGCCAGAGCTTCATGAATGAACTGTTCAAATACATCGGACCAGACGAGGACGTCCCGGCGGGAGACCAGGGAGTAGGTGCAAGGGAGATAGGATATCTGTTCGGACAGTACAAGAGATTAACGGGACAGTATCACGGTGTGTTGACGGGAAAAGGTCTCTCCTATTCAGGCAGCCTTGCCAGAACAGAAGCTACAGGTTACGGACTGGTCTATTTTGCCCGCGAGATGCTTAAAGGCATCGATCAGTCTCTTTACGGAAAAAAGACCGTCATCTCGGGAAGCGGCAATGTTGCCATATATGCGGCTGTCAAAGCCACTGCTCTTGGTGCACATGTAATAGCAATGAGCGATTCTCAGGGATATATCTACGACGCTGATGGGATAGATATCGAAACTGTCCGCGATATAAAGGAAAAGAGAAGGGGCAGAATATCCGAATACGTCAACGTCCATCCGAATGCCGAATATCATACAGGTTCTTCAGGCATATGGAAGCTGCCCTGCGAACTGGCAATGCCATGCGCCACACAGAATGAAGTGGATGCCGACAGTGCCAAAGCTCTGGCGGACAACGGCTGCATTCTGCTCGCCGAGGGATCGAATATGTCCTGCACACGGGAAGCCATCAAGATCATCAAGGCATCCGGCATGCTCTATTCTCCGGGCAAGGCCTCCAACGCCGGCGGCGTTTCGGTAAGCGCTCTGGAAATGACTCAGAACTCCATGCGGTATTTCTGGGATTTTGAAACTGTTGATGCGAAACTGGAAGAGATAATGAAATCGATCTACAAAAAAGCCATAGATACCGCTGCTGATTTCGGTCACCAGGGAGATATCGAATTCGGTGCCAATGTATCGGCATTCCTGAAAGTTGCGGACGCGATGATGGCTCAGGGAAGCGTCTGATCTGTCTGAAATGCAGTCTGGCTGATGACGAACCTCGAAAAGAATTATGACCAGACAGCAGCCCTAATTGCGTTAATAAACACTTAAATAAAGAGATAAGCCGGGATTATCGAAAGGTATTCTCGGCTTTTTATCCAGATTCAGCGAGAATACTCACGCTTCTCTAAGTGGCGGGAGTGTTCAAGAGGGCCTTTTGAAGGATCATATCAATAATATTGAAATAGAATTCATATCCTGATATAATCCTACTGTCTACTGTTTGAGTGCCGGAAGCATGCTTAAAACACATGCCGATGGGTAAAAGGGAACCGGGTGCAGATCCCGGACGAACCGGTCACTGTAAGCGGTGAGCTTCTGTGCATTATGCCATTGCCCTTGGGGTGAGAAGGCGCACTGAAGTGTTTGAGCCGTAAGTCAGGAAACCTGCTCAGACAGAACGATGAGTATATCTCCGGAGAAAAGCAGCTCATCTGAATGCGTGTCTTTTTGTATGTCAATCCAGAAAGTACCGACCTTGGATGCGCCGTTTCCTTGATATCGGAAACGGTTTTTTCTTTGGGGATCAAGGGGATTTTCAAAAAAAAAGGAGAAAAAGAAATGAAAAAGACATTTGCCCTTATCCTCGCTGTCCTGATGCTCACTGCGTGCTGCACTGCATGCACCAATGGGAATAAGGATGACAATCCAACACCACCGGCGGATGCGCACTATCCCGTCACCATCACCACCTACAACTATGCAAAAGAAGAGGTTCAGGTAACATTCAACAAATGTCCTGAAAAGGTCGTCTGCACAAACCAGACTCAGACCGAGCTCATGCTGTACTTCGGACTCGATAAGTACATAGCAGGGATGGCATATCTCGATGGCGAGATTCGCGATGATCTCAAACCTCAGTATGAAACACTCAAAGCCGCTGGCAAAGAACTTACCGTAAAAGGCTACCCGTCCAAGGAGACCGTGCTCGCGCTCGAGCCCGACTTCATTTTCGGCTGGCGCAGTGCTTTTGCTGATGATGCTCTCGGCGACGTTTCAGAGTGGCACAATTTAGGAGTCGGAACCATGATCCTTCGTTGTTCAAACAACACTGTTCCCGAGCGCAATCTTGAAGCCGTTCTCGCTGATATCGAGGACATCGGAAAGATCTTCAATATTGAAGACAAGACCAATGCCTATATCGATGAGACCAGAGCACTCATGGCAAAGATCAAGAATAAGGTCGATTCCCTCGAAGCTCCCTATACAGCAATAATCATCGAGCCTTTCGGCGGTACTTTCTACTGCTGGGGTTCAAACACCCTGACCGGCAATCTCGTCGTTTCCGCAGGCGCGACCTACGCTCTGCCTGATGGCGGGGATCTCTCCGTAGAGGATATAATCAATCTCAATCCCGATGTCATTATTGTCGATTATATGGATGATGAGAACCTCACACCGGAGGAATCCAAGCAGAAGGCTATCGACACCGTCATGACTGAAGCTGCTCTCGCGGAAGTCAACGCAGTCAAGAACGGCAAAGTCATGGCAATCAACCTGACCGACGTTTACGGAGGCGGCATCCGCATGGTTCCTTCTGTTGAAACCATGTTCAACTTCATGTACGGCGACTGATAAAACCATAACCATAATTTTAATCCTACGAAAGAGCGGCGGGATTATCCCGCCGCTCAATTCCTAAAAAGAGGGTGTTCCTTTGAAAAAACATATAAACCCAAAACACGCCATCCTTTCTTTGACAATCATTGTATTCATTGGTGCTTTCATTCTTTCGATACTCACTGCCGTTACGATTGGTGCAGTGAAAGTATCGCTCGCAGATGTCTATCGGATCGTTTTGTATCAGGTCAGCTTCGGTAGTATAAAAATCGGCGAAGAATCCTTCCTTTCATCAGGTACTATGTACGAAATCGTATGGAATCTGCGTATGCCTCGTGTGATTATGGGGGCCATTATTGGTGTGCTTCTTGCGATGTGCGGCGTCGTTATGCAGGCTACTGTACAGAACCCGCTTGCAGATCCGTATATATTGGGCATTTCTTCAGGCGCTTCGCTTGGTGCGACATTCTCGATAATGATAGGAGCTTCTGCGGTATTCACCGGTGTACTTGCAATAATGGGTACTGCATTTTGGGCATTTATCGGAGCACTTGGGGCAATGGCTCTCGTACTGCTGCTCACACATATGGGCGGCGGAAGAGTTACGAGCGCAAAACTCGTTCTTGCCGGATGTGTCGTCGGAAGCCTCTGTTCAGCATTCACGAATATGATGATCTATATCGGCAAGGATGCGGAAAACATGAAATCCGTCACCTATTGGCTTTTGGGATCCATGGTCTCAGCGCGCTGGTATAAGCTCCTGCTCCCCGGGATCTGCGCTGTAGCAGGAATGCTGTTCTTCCTCACTCAGCTCCGCACTCTCAATACACTGCTCCTCGGAGACGAAGCTGCCATGACACTGGGAGTTGATCTGGCAAAATGGCAGCGGATCTATATGATAATGACTTCCCTGCTGTCGGCGATAGCAGTATGCACCTGCGGCATTGTGGGCTTCGTCGGACTGATGATACCGCATATCGTACGCGGCTTTGCAGGTTCCGATCACCGGTTCTCCTTACCGCTCGCCTCGCTTTCTGGAGGGATATTCCTCATCTGGGCTGACGTTCTGGCAAGGGTGATAATCAAAAACACGGAGATCCCCTTAGGTATCATTACAAGCGCGATAGGCGCACCGATATTCGTATACATGATGGTCCGTAAATCCTACGGATTCGGAGGTAATGACTGATGAACATTGAAACTAAAGATGTATCCATAACCCTCTCACATAAGGAAATAGTCAAACGGGCTTCGCTGAAAGTCCGGGAAAAGGAATTCGTAGGTCTTCTCGGGCCAAACGGAAGCGGCAAAACCACATTGCTCAAAAGCATATACCGCGTGCTGAAGCCTTCAAATGGCGTGATACTTATAGACGGCGAAGACATAAAGAACATGAGCTATCGCGAAACAGCAAAGCGCATGGGAGTCGTCAGTCAGTTTAATAATTTAAGCTTTGATTTCACTGTCGAGGAAATGGTGCTGATGGGACGCGCCCCGCATAAAAAAGCTTTCGATCGGGATACCGAAGAGGATTACCGCATAGCGGAGGACGCTCTCCGCCGCGTGGATATGTTCGATTTCAGGGACAGGAGCTTCCTCACGCTTTCAGGCGGCGAGAGGCAGCGTATAATACTCGCACGTGCACTCGCTCAGCAGGTCGAGATATTGATACTGGATGAGCCGACGAATCACCTTGACATCAAGTATCAGATACAGATAATGGATGTCGTGAAGTCGCTGGGTGTCGGCGTGCTCGCTGCTCTGCACGACCTCAATCTCACACTTATGTATTGCACCTACGTATATGTTCTGAAAGACGGATGCATCGTCGCTGAGGGCCCGACTGAACAGATCATAACCGAGAAGCTTATAAATGATGTCTATGAGGTCGAATGCTCCGTTTCCAGACACCCTAAGAGCGGAAAGCTCAATGTGACGTTTTTCTCAAAAATATAAATCACTAAATTGGCTCAGAAGGTTCGGTGTTTATCTGAGTCTTATAATTGTCTCAGTTTACCGATATGAGCTCCCAAGCCGGCTTGCGGATAAATACAGGAAATGATATAATCGCTTATCAAAACAGCATTCGGGAGTATACAGTGACTGACAACTCTTTACGCAGTTTTATTCTTGAAATAATACATCGCTATCCTCTGACCCAGACAGAAGATGTTTTCAAGGCTCTTTTCCAAAGTGTCTTTGGCTGCGAGCATCTGGTTAAGGCAGAGCCATCCGTAATGCAGCGGATAATTGATGAGCTGCCGGAAGCTCAGAAAGATACTTCGGAAGAAAACGTTGAATTTCTGGGACGCGATTACTGCCGTGCTCACCTGAAAGTAATAACAGAAGAAGGCTTAAAGGAAGAAACTCTCTCCAAACTGTTCGTTTCCTCCGCTGTTCCCCATGACACCGGCGCAGATGATATCCTATCAGAGAAGATCGATGTCTTTCTTTCCATGATAACAGACAGGAGCGTTTCATTCGACATAAGCGATGCACGCCTTAAAGCTGCGGAATGGCGCAATGCCGGTTATCCTGC
This sequence comes from Eubacteriales bacterium, assembly GCA_024685545.1. Lineage (GTDB taxonomy): Bacteria > Bacillota > Clostridia > Eubacteriales > Anaerofustaceae > JAAYHF01. Next base: position 5,291 of record JAIKVR010000061.1, read on the forward strand.
CATACATCATTCAGATATTTTCCGTAAAGCCTATCATCCGTCATATCGGGTACTGAAAGCGTCTTACGGATTATTCATGCCCGTATTCACAGCAATAGACAAACTGTCAATGTCAAGAGACAAGGTGCTGATTGGAATTGAAGGAGGAAGTGCTACCGGCAAGACGTCCCTTGCAGCGATGCTCAAGGAGATATACAGCTGCAACGTGTTCCACACCGACGACTATTTCCTGCCCGAAGAACGGCGTACGCCCGAGCGCCTTAATGAGACCGGAGGAAATATGGATCGTGAAAGATTTGCAGCGGAGATCATTCGGCCGTTAGAAGAAAACAAACCCTTCAAGTACACCCCTTACGACTGTATGACAAATAAACTGATGGATCCGGTCAATTCGGAACCGAAGAAGATAAATGTCGTAGAGGGAGCCTACTGCATGCATCCGGAGATGAAAGCAGAATATGATCTGAGGATATTCCTCAAACTTGATGAAGACATGGCAAAAGAACGTATAACCAGACGCAATCCTCCGGAGATGCGTGAAAAGTTCGTCAATACATGGATGCCGATGGAACAGAAATACTTCAACGGTTTTGGAATAGAAGAGAGCTGTGATATCGTGCTTGACACGTACAGGCTGGGCTAGGCTGCATATGCCGGTATTAGTGTGAAAATATTGATAAAGGGAGGCTTTTCAGCCTCCCTGTTTCATTTACTTCTACTTGTCCGTACCGCAGGTCCTATCTGGATATTTCTTCAGTCAGAACGTCAAGCCAGTTTCCTGAATACTCCTCTATCCGTCCGTTATCGCAGAGCTCTGCGAGGGAACTGTCTATCGGTATCTCTGCAACGTTTGCAATACCGTACTGTTCTGCAATCTGCCTCACATGGCTCTCACCGAATATATGATGCCGCTTATGGCAGTCCGGGCATTCGAAATATGACATGTTTTCAACGATCCCCAGAATAGGGATATTCATCTGTTCGGCCATATTGACTGCTTTTTTCACGATCAGTGATACGAGTTCCTGAGGGCTTGTGACGATAATGATCCCGTCCACCGGAAGCTGCTGATAAACTGTCAAAGGAGCGTCTGATGTTCCCGGAGGCATATCCACGAACATCACGTCGATGTCTCCCCACGCGACATCACTGTAGAACTGCTGAAGGACACTGGAAATGACCGGGCCTCTCCAGATCACGGGATCTTCCGGGTTATCGAGGATAAGGTTTATCGACATTACTTCGATACCGCCCTTTGTTTCAGCAGGCATGATCCCTTCAGGTCCTCCCATGACACGGCCTGAGATGCCGAACATTTTAGGTACTGAAGGTCCTGTGATATCTGCATCCAAAACGGCAACGTTCTTCCCAGATCTGGCAGTGTTTACGGCAAGGAGCCCCGAAACCAGGGACTTGCCGACCCCTCCTTTGCCGCTGACGACAGCGATTATCTTCTTTATGTCAGAGTGGCTGTTGGCTTTAATCCTTGTGATCTCTCTGTCTGCGCATTCGGAAGCGCATTTTTCACAGTCGTGATTGCAGTTCCCGGAATTCTGGGTTGACTTTTCTTCTGCCATTTCGCTCTCCTATTCGTATATATATTTGATATATTTGTCAGCTTCATCTATGTTCTTTGCCGCCTCCGCAGTAATGACGACCTTCTTCAGACCGGTTCTGTCAGGGACGGTAAACATGACATCTTCCATTATCTTTTCTATGACGCTCTTAAGTCCTCTGGCCCCTGTGCCTCTCTTAAGGGCGATGGAAGCTATCTCACGGACAGCGTCGTCCTCGAATTCAAGCTCTACCCCGTCCATCGAGAGCAGCGTCTGATACTGTTTTATCAGCGCGTTCTTCGGTTCGCTCATTATGCGGACCAAGGCTTCCTCATCCAGCTGCTTTAACGTTGCCACGACGGGCAGACGACCTACGAGCTCAGGTATGAGTCCGAACTTTATGATATCCTGAGGCAATACCTGAGAGAGGAGCATATCGCTGTCTTTCTCATCGTTCAGTGAAATATCGGCGTCAAAGCCCATCGTTTTGGAAGAAACACGGGAAGCTACGATGCTGTCAAGTCCGTCGAAAGCTCCTCCGCAGATAAAGAGTATATTCTTCGTGTCGATAGGGATGAAATCCTGCTGCGGGTGTTTGCGTCCGCCTTTGGGCGGTACGTTCGCGATGGTACCTTCCAGTATCTTGAGGAGTGCCTGCTGAACTCCTTCTCCACTGACGTCCCTGGTAATAGAAGGATTCTCCCCCTTGCGCCCGATCTTATCTATCTCGTCGATATAGATTATGCCGTACTGAGCTTTCGCCACGTCGAAATCCGCAGCCTGGATAAGTCTGAGTAGAATGTTCTCCACGTCCTCTCCGACATAACCGGCTTCGGTAAGGCTGGTAGCGTCAGATATTGCAAAGGGAACATTCAGCGCCTTGGCGAGGATCTGCCCGAGATAGGTCTTGCCGCTCCCTGTTGGACCGACCAAAAGAATATTGCTCTTCTGGATCTCGGTCTCGTTATCGTTGAGGTGAGCGTTTATGCGCTTGTAGTGATTATAGACTGCTATGCACAGAGCCCTCTTCGCATCCTCCTGCCCGATGACATATTCATCGAGCATTTTTTTGATCTCGCTGGGCTTCTTAACGTTCTCCATTTCAGGGAAATCGACTGCCTCTGGTTGAGATGTGTCCTCTTCGGCAAGGATGTTTTCGTATACGAGTCTTACGCAATCCTCACAGATCAGTGCTTCTCCCTGTCCTGCAAAGAAGCGTATCCTTTTGCCGGTGTCGACGGTCCTGCCGCAGAACGAGCATCTCTGTGTTGTATTCTGCGCCATTACTTATCCTGCTTTCTGGTAGTTTTAATTTCGTCAATGATGCCGTAATCCAAAGCCGCCTGTGCATCCATGAAGTTATCCTGCAGTGTGTCCTTCTCGATTGTTTTCAAAGGCTGTCCCGTTCTCTCGCTCAATATCCTGTTGAGCCGTTTTCTCGTTTCGATAAGCCTTTTCGTATAGATCTCCACATCAGTGCTCTTGCCGGTAGCTCCTCCCAGTGGCTGATGGATCATGATCTCACTGTTAGGCAAGGCGAATCTCTTGCCCTTTGTCCCGCTGGCGAGCAGGAATGCCCCCATGGAAGCAGCGCTTCCTATGCATATGGTGGACACGTCACAGCTGATGAAGTTCATCGTGTCGTAAATTGCCAGTCCCGCCGACACTGAACCTCCGGGGCTGTTGATATACAGACTGATATCCCGGTTTGGGCTGTCCGCTTCCAGGAACAACAGCTGTGCCACGATGAGATCGGCCATATCGTCCTCGATCTGGCCGGTGAGCATGATGATCCTGTCTTTAAGTAGGCGTGAGTAAATATCGTAGGACCGCTCGCCCCTCGGTGTCTGTTCGATCACATATGGTATCAGGTTCATTTGCAACCTCCGATTTCAGAAGACCCGCCGCAGCCGCGGCGGGTCTGTAAATGTTTCTTTTATTTTTCTTCCCCGGTCTTTTCAGCCTGTTCGGCTTCTGCTTCTTTAACCGGAGCCTCGCTTTCGGGCTCAGACTTTTCTTCCTCGATCTCCGAAGTATCAGCCTGTGAGAGCAGGTAATCGGTCGTATTCTTCATCTTGAGCGTGTATTCGATCACCGGCTTGAGAGCGGCCTCCATGCTCTCCGAGGTCTTGAGCTCATCGAGGGTCTTTTTATACATATTAGCGTATTTTTCCAGTTCCTCATTGTACTGCTCGTCGGTATACTTGAGATCATTGGTCTCCATGATCTTTGTATAGATCATCTCGCTCTTCAGATCGCGTACCGCCTGCTTTGCGAACACATCGTAGATCATCTGAGGATCATCGCTGCCGCTCTGCTGCATCACGTACTGATAATAGTCATCCGGATTGATGCCGTTCATCCTGAGCTGGTTATCGTTATCCTTCTTCAGATCGTCGACCCTTTCGTCTATGCATGCCTGAGGTATATCTATCTCGGTGTTCTCAATGAGATAATCATTGATCTTGTTGAGAGCATCCTGCTTAAGATCAGTGCTTCTGTCCTTGATGAGCTTTTCCTTGAGCTTGGCCTTCATATCGTCCAGGCTCTCATAGCCAAGGTCCACGGCCAGGTCGCCGTCGACAGCCGGAAGTTCCTTATGATGGACAGACTTTATGTCACATTCGAATACCGCTTCCTTGCCGGCATAATCCTTCATCTGATAATCATCCGGGAACTTGACATTGACTGTCACGTGTTCCCCGGGCTTATGTCCGACCAGCTGATCCTCGAAATTATCGATAAAAGTACCGGTACCGAGGGTAAGCTTATAATCCTTGGCTGACCCTCCTTCAAACTCAACGCCGTCAATGCTTCCGACAAAATCGAGCGTTATGGAATCGCCTTTGACAGTTTCATCTTCTGCGGGCACCAGGCGGGCCTGCTGATCCTGCTGCTTTGCGACTTCCGCATCCAGATCTTCTTCCTTGAAAGCATATTCGATTGGACCGACCTTGATCCCTTTATAATCACAGACCTCGAATTCGGGATAAAGGGATACATCTATTGTGACGACCGCTCCGTCATCTCCCATATCATTTATCTCAACGAGAATCGGCTGAGCGCATGTTTTGAAACCGGCCTCTTTAATAAAATCATTGTATGCTGTCGGGAACGAATAATTGAGCGCATCCTCATAGAAAACACCCTTCCCGTATTTATTTTCTATCACCTTAAGAGGCACTTTGCCAGGTCTGAATCCGTCGACCTTGAACTGCTTCTTGTTTTTCTGATAGGCTTTCTGGATACCCGCGTCAAAATCTTCTTTTGAGACATCGAGCTTCACTCTTGCCACGTTTTTTTCATTTGTGATTATCTCGTAGCCCATGTAAGTCTCCTTTACAATATGTTCAACTTTGATATTTTAGCATATTTACGGCGTTATCAATAGAATAATTTGGATTTTTATTCGAACATGGTCCCTATATCTTCCGCACTGAAACATATGCTGCCGTATTCGAGTCCCAGCGCATCTTCATATAGCATCACGGTCAGTTTCTCCCTGTTGCCGTACTCGATGAGCAGGACCCGATTCGTGTTTCTGTCCGCAAGCGTCACTGCCTGCTGGCAGTTGAGAACATCCTTTATCCATTTTAAAAGGAGGCTGTCCGAATACTTTTTTTCATAAGCGATCCCTGAACGGAAAGGTTCTCCTTCATACTCGACGAGTGTGACTGAGAGGATCTCCTCGTCGAACAGCCCGAGCTTCAGATACGCACACTGGGCTTGAGTCACCTCATAGATACGGTATACCGCTGCCGAACAGAGCAGAGCTGCGGCAAGAAGGATCAGTATCAATATATTGGCCCTGTATCGGTTTGCCTGATCCATGGTGTCAGCTGAGCTGCAGATAATCATCGTATGAGCTCACTTTATCGACGAAACCGTCGGGTCTCAATTCGATTATCCTGTTGGCAAGGGTCTGTACGAATTCGTGGTCATGGCATGAGAATATGATATTGCCCGGGAACTCAATAAGCCCGTTATTGAGCGCTTCTATGGCCTCCAGGTCAAGATGGTTGGTCGGCTGGTCGAGAACAAGCACATTAGACCCGAACATCATCATCCGTGAAAGCATGCATCTGACTTTCTCTCCTCCTGACAGGACTTTTACCGGCTTGAAAACATCATCCTGAGTAAAGAGCATGCGTCCCAGAAAACTCCGGAGATAGGTCTCGGTGGTATCTCTGGAATACTGTTTGAGCCAGTCCAGGATAGTCAGATCACCGTCCTGAAAATAGGCTGTATTGTCCGTTGGATAATACGACTGGGATGTGCTGACGCCCCATTTGAAAGTACCCTCGTCAGGTTCTTCCTCGCCCATGAGTATCTTGAACAGCATCGTAGCTGCTGTATCATGTTCTCCCACTATGGCGATCTTATCACCTTTGTTCATACGCAAGCTCAGATTATTGATAAGATACTCGCCGTTGACTTTTTTGGAGAGATTCTCCACAGTAAGGATATCCTTTCCTACTTCCCTGTCCATCTCGAAGCCGACATATGGATATCTGCGGGATGATGCGGGCATTTCTTCCAGAGTGATCTTCTCCAGCAGCTTTTTGCGGCTGGTAGCCTGGCGGGCTTTGGATTTGTTGGCTGAGAAACGGGCAATGAATGCCTGTAGTTCCTTGATCTTCTCTTCTTTCTTCTTGTTCTGGTTCTTTATGAGCCTCTGCATAAGCTGGCTGGAATCATACCAGAATTCATAGTTCCCGGTATACAGCTTGATCACGCCGTAATCGATGTCGATGATATGGGTGCACACGGTATTCAGGAAATGCCTGTCGTGAGAGACCACGATGACGGTTCCTACGAAATCCATCAGGAAATCCTCCAGCCATTTGACTGAAGAGATATCTATACCGTTGGTCGGCTCGTCCAGAAGGATTATGTCCGGATTCCCGAAAAGCGCCTGAGCGAGCAGAATTTTGACCTTTTCCTTCTCGGACAGATCCCCCATCTGAGAATAAAGCAGCGAATCCGAGAGCCCGAGGCCCATCAGGAGCTTGCCGGCTTCCGCATCTGCCTCGTATCCGCCCATCTCGGCGTATTCGCTTTCAAGCTCCCCCGCTTTTATCCCGTCTTCCTCGCTGAAATCCTCTTTTGCATAAAGGGCATCCTTCTCCTTCTGTATCTCGTAGAGTCTGGGGTTGCCCATTATGATCGTATCGATAACGCTGTATTCGTTATATGCGTTATGATCCTGTTTGAGCACGGATATGCGCTCGTTGGGGGATCTGGAAACAGTTCCTCCGGAAGGCTCGATCTCTCCCGAAAGGATACGGAGCAGTGTCGTCTTTCCGGCCCCGTTTGCCCCGATAATGCCGTAGCAGTTGCCGGGGTTGAAGACTATATTGCCGTCCTTGAAAAGCGTATCAGTACCGAAGGACAGAGACAGGTCTGTTATCTGAAGCATTGCATTCTCCGATCAAAAAGCATTTTCGATCATTCTGACTGTGTGCCCGCCTTTAGGCGAGACTTCAAAAATAATTATATCAAAGCGCACCGGGGTTTCCACTCGTTTTTCCCTAATATACGCTTCGGCAGCCTGTTTTGCACAGGTGATCCTGGCGTCGTCCGTCAGAGTATGTCGGCTTTCGCTCATGCTGCTGTCTGGGCTAAGGACCGCCGTGAAGACGGTTATGCCTCTTGTGAGAGAGATGAAATCCACCTTCGATTCTCCGCAGGAGTAATCTCTCTCGAGGATGCTGTGCCCGCGCTCGATCAGCATGGCTGCAGCCTTATCCTCAAAAAGAGTCCCAACAGTATGCTTCGGCATATCCAGCGCTTCCTTAGACAGGAAAGTCCTGCGGTGTATCGGTGTTGGCCCGTACTTTTCAATGGCGCGCATGTGCTGCTCTGTGCCGTAGCCCCTGTTCTCACTGAAACCGTATTCCGGATAGATCCTGTCGAATTCATCCATTATCCTGTCCCTGCTGACTTTGGCAAGTATGCTTGCGGCGGCGATCGAATAGACTGTGCTGTCGCCCTTCACGTAGGCCTTCTGAGCTACCGGATAGTCTATTTTGAGCGCGTCAGTGAGCAGCATACCCGGCTTCACTGACATGGCTTCCAGCGCTTTTTTAACGGCCAGGCGGGTGGCCTGAAGGATATTGATCCTGTCTATGGTATCGCTGCTGACGATGCCGATTCCCCATGAAACGGCTTCTCCGGTTATGCGTTCATAAAGCTCTTCGCGCTTTTTCGCGGAGAGTTTCTTGGAATCGTCCACTCCCCTGATGCGGCTGTCTTCTGGAAGGATCACGACCGCGGCAGCCACAGGCCCGCAGAGAGGTCCTCTGCCAGCCTCATCGCAGCCCGCGATAAGTTTCACTCCCTCTGAGTAAAACCCATTCTCAATCGCTTTAAGCTCGTCTATACGGGCTTCGGCTCCGGCGATAGCCTTTATCCTTCTGTCAAGAGATTGGCCGAGTTTTCTTACTCCCGCACGTCCGTCAGAAGAAAGGGCACCTGCAATCTCCGCGTATTCTTTTTCATCTGCTTCGTCGATAAGTACTTTCAGTTCGCTTAGGGAATACTGTTTTGTTTCCATCACTGCTCATCCGGGAAGGAGAATGACATCTTTCCCATCCTGCCGTTCTTGAATTCATCCAGAATCATCTTTGAGCCACGGGCGTAGTCCAGCCTTCCACCGGAGAGGAGAAGACCTCTTTTTACACATATATCGTCCAGAACTTCTACATCGGACTTCCCTTCCAGATCTATCTTATAGCGCCCAATGAGATTGTCGGGATAATACTTCCTGACCATATCGATGATAAAGACAGCCAGCGCTGTCTTGTCCAGTATCTCTTCCTTGACACAGCCGATGGACGCGAGAAGAGAGCCCTCCTCCTGGGTGGAAAACTTTGGAGGAAGCACCCCGGGGGTATCCAGCATATAATAGTTTTCCGATCCCTTGATCCAGTTCACCCCTCTTGTGACACCGGGAGTATTTCCGGTCTTTGCGGAATTCCTTGCACACAGAGTATTTATGAACATGGATTTACCCACGTTTGGAATACCTGCGACAATGACTTTTATCGGCCTGTTAAACTTGAAGGTGCTCTTTATCCTGCCGAAATAGGACTCAATCTCCTTAATACCTTCCCTTGTCACGCAGTCCGAGAAGAAAACGTCTTTGTTTTCGGCAGTAAAGTGCTTTTTCCATGCCGCGGTCACCCTGCTGTCAGCCAGGGAAGACTTATTGTAGATAACAACGTTCTTTTTCGTTCCGAGGCCTTTGATAAAATCACTGTTCAGGCTTATATCCACTGCCCGGGCATCGCCCAGAACAGCGACGACATCAGCCTTCGACATCTCCTTTTTTATCTGCCTCTCGGCCTTGGCCATATGGCCCGGATACCATTGTATCTGTTCAGCCATGTCATTTCCTTTCCGGCTCTCACCGAAGAATCCTGCCCAGTCCAGACTGTCCGTCTCTGCTATCCCGTTTTATGCTGGAAAGGGTTTCATGAGGATATGCTTCTGTATTCCGCACAAAGGACATTTCCGTCCGCGCTTTCATACCCGCACATCGCCATTGGCAGTGCCATTCCATTGATTATACCATATAAACCGGGAATTGTGGTATACTTTAGGCACCGGGCGAGAAAGGGAGGCAATACATGAGCGCACTCGACATGTACGACATCATTGACAAAAAGAAGAACAGGGGCACCCTGTCGGCTGAAGAAATCAGATATTTTATAAATGGCGTGACTGACTCTACTATTCCGGATTACCAAACAGCTGCGCTGCTGATGGCCATCGTATTAAACGGGATGGATGATGAAGAAACGTCTGTTTTAACGGAAGCGATGATGACCTCCGGTGACGTGCTGGATCTGAGCTCTCTTCCCGGAATCAAAGCAGATAAGCATTCCACAGGCGGCGTCGGGGATAAGACTTCCCTGGTGCTTGAGCCGATTCTAGCAGCCTGCGGTCTGACCATATCCAAAATGAGCGGCAGAGGGCTCGGGCATACAGGAGGCACTGTTGACAAGTTGGAAAGCATCCCCGGGATGAAGATGGAATACTCTCCGGAAGAATTCCTTGCCATAGCGGCCGAAAGCGGCATCATAATTGCATCTCAGAGCGCCGACATAGCCCCGGCCGATAAAAAGCTGTATGCCCTTAGGGATGTGACGGCGACAGTGGACAGTATCCCGCTCATAGCATCTTCCATCATGAGCAAAAAGCTCGCCTGCGGAGCCGATGTGATAGTTTTGGACGTCAAGACAGGCAGCGGGGCTTTTATGGATACATACGAAGGTGCAAAGACTCTGGCGGAGAAAATGGTATCTATAGGCAAGCGGGCCGGAAGAAAGGTCTCAGCAGTGATAACCGACATGGATCAGCCTCTCGGCCGCGCTGTGGGGAACGCCCTTGAAGTAAAGGAAGCCATCGAAACGCTAAAGGGCATCGGGCCATCTGATCTGGAGGAATTGTGTATCGGACTGGGATCTGAAGAACTGTTGATCTCAGGCAAAACAGTCAGCAGAAAAGATGCCGAAGCAATGATCAGGGAGGCGATAACCAGCGGAAAGGCCGCTGCAAAACTTGCCGCGATGGTATCGGCTCAGGGAGGCAATGCTGATGTCATCGAGAATACGGATATACTTCCGAAAGCATCTTTCGAAAAGAGAATATTCGCAGACAGGGACGGCTATATAGCCCGATTGGAATGCAAGGAAGTCGGCATGGCATCATTGCTCACCGGAGCCGGAAGAAAACAGAAGGACGATATCATAGACCCTGCTGCGGGACTGGTGCTCAATAAGAAGGTCGGTGATAAGGTAGACAAAGGAGATCTTCTGGCCACGCTGTACTCCTCTTCCGCCGATCTGCTGGATCCTGCTGCCGAAAGGCTGCTTGAAGCCTACAGGATATCTGATAAAAAACCGTCAGAAAGAAAGCTGATATACGAAGTGATCAAATGACATCTGTTATAAAAGGTATTACGATGAAGCGCGACTGTGCTCTCATCGATTATGATGAAGGAAATACCCTGCTGATAGACAGGAAGCTCGCAGCGACACTGACGCCCGGGAGATCCTTCGATCTGACCGCCCTGCTGAAGGACAACGAGGAATTCGCCGAGAAATATGCGATGAAGACCGCCCTGGATTACCTTTCGTCAGCAATGCATACAGCCTTTCAGGTCAGAAAGAAACTGTCGGATAAAGCTATTCAGAGGAAATGTGTCGAAAAAACGATAGAAAAACTCGAAAACAGAGGCTTCATCAATGATCTGACATTCAGTGAATTCTTCGTCGAGACCGCTGTCACAATGGGTCAGGGAGCATCTCTCATTAAAAGAAAGCTGAAGGAGAAGGGTGTAGCCCAGGAAACGATAGACAAAGCGCTCCTCGCCTACACTCCGGAAGACAGGATCAATAACGCTGCAGACTTTATAATACGAAAGAACAGCTCGCTGAAGAAATACCCTCCGAAAGAGCGCAGGGACAAACTGATCAAGGCTGCTGTCAGCAGAGGCTACGCCATGTCAGAGGCGATAAACGCCATAGACAGGGTCTTGGAAGAAGACACGGGCGACTACACACAGTATTTCACTGATAAGATTCATAAAAGGATCGCAGTCTTAAGGAACAGGGGAAACAGCGATAAAGCGCTGCGTTCAGCGGTGTTGAGGGAATTCACCGCCAAAGGGGCACCGAAGGCACTCATAGAAGCACTGCTTTCAGAGGAAGCAGAATGATCGCTGGTAAATGAACATCCCGTTCTGATGATCACATCAGAACGGGATGTTTGTCTTTCGGAGCTTTACCTGTTATTTATCTGCAAGTTCCCATTTGCATCTGACCGGCGAGACGATGGCTTCCTCTTTTTTGAGCTGCTTGAATACACCGTCAACTGCCTTTTTGTCCAATCCGGTCAGTTTGACGATATCTGAAGCTGACACGGGTTTACCGGCGGTCTTGAACGCCTCAACGACTTTTGCTCTTAAATCTTCCATATATTTTCTCCTTTCACGCTTCCAGCTTATTGAAATCAGTTTTTACGGATGAGGATTCTAAGCGGCTTTGATACCGCAGGACATAGAACTGCCGCCACGACAGCTTCAGGGATCCCGCTGGTGAGCACGGTAAAGGCGATTATCGCAGGCATGGATCTTCCTGCCAAGGCAGAATACTGTTCCGCAAAGAACATCCAGATGCCTCCCATCACCCCAAAAGTATTGGCAAGGCTGCCCAAAGCGGAGGCTGCCGCCATCTTGAAGACTTCGTTTTTATCCGATATTCTCATGCAGGCATTATAGACAACAGCCGCGACCGCACCGGCAAGGATGCGCGGCACGAAGCATATGACAAGGCTGCCGAAATTGCCGGAATACTCGCCGAGATAGTAAAACGGAGTGAACAGAAAAGCTGTGATCGGCGAAGGAGGCGTGAACGTCCAGACCATGAAGCTGAACAGTCCCGCAACAGCGCCCATCGCAGCTCCCGCAGCCATACCGAGGACCAGCGATGTAATGATTACGGGGATCATCATCAGAGTTGCGACGATCGGGCCGAAAGCAGGCAGGGAACCCAAAGGGGTAAAACAGAAAATAGCCTCTACCGCTATCAGAGCCGCAAATTGGGTTATAAACTGAACCTTCTTATCCTTCATATTTCACCTCATCTCTAAACACCATGATCATTATACCACAAAAAGCCCATTGGAGTATAAAAAAGCGGTCCGCAGGACTACTGTACCAGGGACCGTTGTTTTTTCGATCATCTTTTTATAGCTCACGATTCTGTTGTTTATCCTCAGATCCGCTCAGCACTTCCGGCGACTTTCTCAAGGAGATTTCCGACATAATAATTGATCTGGGGAATCTCCTTTGAACCAAACATATAGACGAGACCATCTGAAGGCCAGGCGATCCTTGTATCACGGCAGGTATAGCCTGAGACATTGTATTCATATATGACGCGCGTCATTTGTTTGCCTCCCAGGAATACGGTTGTCTCGGATTCCACAACCCTGATATCAGGGTAGCTCTTCATCATGAAATTCAAAAATGAGGGGAAGAACTTCTCCGGATGGCTGAAGTTGTATGCGCCTAAAATAACATACGGAATCGATGAGGATCCGTTATGATCCGCGACGTGGAATACATAGTAGAAGTGTTCGTCCTCTGCATTCTGAACCGCAGCGTCATCGGGTATGACCACGCTGAGATGAATGTCGCGGAAAAACGCCCTGTCTTTCTGTTCAGCCGCACCGGATACGTCACTGCTGGACTGCTGGTTGTATTCATTATCCATATTAATCTCCCTTCAGAATATCGATATTATACTGCTATGATACATTACCTTTTGTTGGTTTCTATGCTTTTACTCCCTGCATTGTAAATATGTGTATGGGGTTCTGTCCCATCATCATATGGTATTTGGCGACCTTTCTGCTTCTTGCTGCGTTCAGCAGAACGACCTCCTGATACTGGAAACCAAAACTGTTCATCGATGCCATTATCTCGGAGATCGATTCCATTGAGACTGCGGTGGCAACTATCCTGGCGTCAGGGTTTTTATCAATGACACTCTGGATTATCTCGCGCATATTGCCGGATGAACCGCCTATGAAAACATTCGTAGGTGCAGGCAAGTCGTACAGCGCATCGGGAGCCAACCCGGCAACGATGTTAAGGTTGGATACGGAGAATCTTTTCTTATTGAAATCTATGAGATCAACTGCGTCCGCATTCTTTTCTATGGCATACACGCTTCCCCGTACGGATGCAAGCGCCATTTCGATGGAGACAGACCCGGTGCCTGCCCCGACATCCCAGCAGACGGAATCCTCCGAAAGAGCCAGTTTGGAGATGCAGACAGCACGGACCTCACTCTTGGTCATGGGGATCACCCCTCCTTCGCCTTCTCCTCTCTGGAATTGTTCATCGGGAAGTCCGGGAGTGATGACTGCTTTAACAGCTTTGTTTTCCACCAGCGCTACAAGCTTAAGACCTGCAAATGTCTGTCCGGAAATCTCCTGTGCAGTTTTCACAGAAAACTCTGTGCCTGTCCTCCCCGGATCTTCAGCGAGACTCACCCGACATGAGCCAAGCCCGGCAGCAGTCAACTCTTCCATAAGAGACCTGAAGTTTTCTGGAGTACCGCTTATAAAGACCTTCCCGTTCCTTTTTATCTCGAGGACGGGAAGACTCTCCTTATGATCAATGTCTATCACAGGGATATTATCATAGGATATTCCGAGTTTTGCGCAAAGCCATGAAATACCGCTTATGCCTGGGATGATCTCCACTCGGCAGTCTGAAAGACTTTTTACAAGTTCTTCCGTGCAGTGTACCATTCCGGGATCAAATGACATGAGTACGGCGAAACGGCTGTGGACGGAATCGGATTTAATGCACGATACAATCTCGTCAGTCGAGGCCGCTTTCACAGAAGCCTTACCCGTATAAGCGAATTCTTCAAGGAGCGGCCCTGTCCCCAGCAGACAGTCGGCATCCTCGATTCGGGCAAGTGCTCTGACAGTGAGCAATTCTTTGCCGCTACCGATGCCAACGACGGATACGCGCGGTTTTCTCTCCAGGCCGTATTCCCTGCACAGCAAGTCAATCACACCGGAATAATCCAGCCCTTCCTTTTGAGCCGGACGCCCTATGATAACCATCTTGACGCCGAGATTCATTGCCGCGTTATACTTCTCAGCGAAACCTCCAGTGCTGCCTCCGTCCTTTGTCACCATATATTTGGCGTTTATCATCCTCATTACAGCTTCATTTACCTCTTCGGTGAATGGACCCTGCATGGCGATGATATGCGATGGCTGAAGTCCCGCCGAGACGCAGGAAGCGAGGGAAGCCTCCATAGGAAGCACTCTGGCGTATGCCCTGTCAGCGAAGTTTTCGATGGAGACATACTTTCCGAGTTCCTTGGAGCCTGTAGTTATAAATATATTTCCCGAGGTATTGTTCAGATATTCAGCAGCCGCTTCCACGGATTCCACGAATATCCCGTCTTCATTCTCTGCCCCCACATTCCTTAGGAGCCTTAAATACCTTGTGCCTGTCTGCTCGCAGGCTTTGCTTACACTTTCTGTGATGCTTTCCGCATATGGATGCGTAGCATCGATGACCAGATCGAACTTTTCTTTCTCGAACAGCTCGATTATCTGGTCAACAGGCAGCCTTTTCGCGGAGATCGTGAGATTTTCGGAAGGAGTCAGCAGCGTTTTACCGTATTCGGTGGCTACGCTTGCAGTCGTCTTCACGTTTTGTGCGCTTAAGAATTCAACAAGTTCTCTGCCCTCTGTCGTCCCCGCAAAAACGCAGAAATTATACATCTTTATAGCCTCTCGGGGTGACCAGCTTCCCTCCGATGATCTTTGTCATGGCATTTCCGATAAACACCGTGCAGAACATATCTACTTCGGCATCCTTCAATTCTCCGAGAGTCAATACGCGTTCACTCTCGCCTTCGCGTCCTATATTGCGGCTGATCCCGCATGGTCTGTCCTCAGGAAGGTATTTCAGAAGGATCTCGCATGCCTTCTTGAGATAATCAGGTCTACCATGGCTGGCGGGGTTGTATATCACGATGGAATAATCTGCCTGAGCAGCGCATTCCAGCCTTGCAGTGATCTTATCCCAGGGAGTGAGCCGGTCGCTCATTGAAACGACTGCAAAATCATGCGTAAGCGGGGCACCGAGGAGGGCACCACCGCTGCAAGCTGCAGTGAGCCCCGGGATGACTTCTATCTCAGGTTCCTTGTCTTCGCCTTTGAGTTCATAGATGAGAGCAGCCATACCGTAAATACCGCTGTCACCAGAGCACACCATGGCAGTGTTCTTTCCTTCTTTGGCTGTATCAATGGCTATCTGGCACCGCTGTACCTCCTTGGTCATCGGAGTTGTCCTGAACTCCTTATCCGGATAACGGTCTTTTACCAGGTCCACATAGGTAGAATAGCCGATTATGACTTCACAGTTTTTCAGAGCCTCATCAGCCCTGACCGTCATGTTTTCGTAATTTCCGGGGCCGATACCCACAACACTAAGCTTAGCCAAATTTTACCTCCGTTTTTTCTATGGCAGCCGCAACGGTAACTCCGTTCACTGCAGTCTTTTTTACTATCAATTCGTCCGCACCGATAAGAGCGGATCTTTCACATACATTATCTACGCCGGTCACGCTTTCAACAAATTCGGAGCCGGAAAAATCGCCCGGTACCTTCATCAGTTCTTCGGCGCTGAAGCAGCTGAATGGCAGTGTATTCTTCTGGCAGAATGAAACGAGACCCTGCTCATCTGACTTTATATCTATAGAGGAAACAGATTTCACTGCCCTCATATCCAGTCCATTTGCTTCCATGACAGTCCGGACTGCCTCTTCCACTGCCGAAAGACTGATATCCCTGCGGCAGCCGATCCCTAAATGGATAACCTGAGGGATAATTGCGAGCGTCATTTTGAAGGGTTTTTTATCCTTATACCCGACATATATCCCTACATCTCCACTGTCTCCCAGAACGAGTCCGTTGGGAAGTTTCTCCGCGATCGGGAAATCACTGGTGACGGGAATGTCCTCTTCCAGTATCTTGGCAGACACCAATTTGGCAGCAGTCATATTCCCTATTTTATATCCGCATTTGACCGCCCAGCTGTCTACGGCAAATTTAGCGTTGATATCAGTGGCCGTGGTTATTACGGGCGTAGATCCCAAAGCCTCAGCGATCCTGTAAGCCAGATCATTAGCCCCGCCGATATGGCCGGACAGGATCGGGATGACGAACCTGGCAAGTTCATCGATATCGATCACCGCCGGGTCTGTGCGTTTATCTCTGACGTGAGGAGCGATCTCCCTGACGGCTATACCGCACGCACCCACAAATATCATTGCATCCGCCCAGGAAAACCATTCACTGTAAAAATCCTTGCTGTTGTGAGGGATTGCTCCAAACCCGTCCTCCTTCAGCCGAGAAGCCGCATAGGCCGATACGGAGTCATCAGGCAGCAATTCCATGACCCGTCTGGCTGTATCGCAGCCTTTTTTGCTGTAAGCGAATATTACGATATTCATTCGGTCGCCTTCCTGAATCCGGTAGTGAATGACGGATCGTAAAGCTTAGAACGCGCATACTCGTCCCCCATGCATCCTCCGACGATGATCAGCGCGGTATTCTTGATGCCGCTCTTTACGACGGTATCATGCAGAGAACCGACTGTGCATTTGAAAATCTTTTCATCCGGCCAGGTCGCTTTGTATACAATAGCAACAGGGGTTTCATTCCGGTATCCTCCCGAGAGAAGATCCTCCTGAAGCTTTTCTGTCAATGAAGTAGAGAGGAACAGAATCATGGTTGCCTGATGGGCGGCCAGTTTCTCTATGGATTCTCTTTCCGGTACAGGAGTCCTTCCCGCTTCTCTTGTGATGATGACGGTCTGGCTGACATCCGGAAGGGTATACTCTGCCTTCAACGTAGCGGCTGCTCCGCAGAATGAACTCACGCCAGGAGTCACATCATATTCGAATCCCAGCTCATCCAGTTCGTCAAACTGTTCGCGAACGGCTCCGTAGATGCTGGAATCCCCAGTATGAAGGCGCACTGTAGTCTTGCCCGCCTCTTCGGCAGCCTTGACGACTTCCAGCACTTCCTCAAGCGTCATCTTTGCGCTGTCATATATCTCACAGTCCTTTTTCGCGTAATTCAGCAGCTCCGGATTGACCAGCGAACCGGCGTATATTATTACATCAGCTTCATTCAGAAGTTTTGCTCCCCTGACAGTTATCAGATCGACAGCTCCGCTGCCCGCTCCTACAAAATGTATCATTGTGTTTCCTCCGTTATCTTTTGTAGTAATGTATCGCAGTTACTGGTTTTTCCCAATAAACCGTATTTTTTAGAGAAGATGAGCATTCCGATCTCCATAGGGGAAGATCTTCTGTTAAGGAAATACTCCCCGCGTTCTATGACTTTGGCCATGACTTTCTCATCAATGCCTTCGCCCTGTTCCCTCATGACGCGGATAGCCTCGTCACAGGTCACGCATTCAAGCATTTCCGCCACATTCTCAGGCGTAATGCCATAGAGCCCTGCATATGCGGAAAGGATCTCTACGCGGCAGTCACCGTATTTGGAATGGGTGTTCATCATATTTCCGGCCAGCTTGACCAACTTGCCAACATGACCGACCAATAGCGCACCTTTAAAGCCAAGATCCCTGCAGATATCGATCGACTCCCCGATAAAGTTGGAGGTCATGACCGAGACCAGCGGATCGACATTCAGCCCATGCTCGATGTATTCCGTACCGTAGTTTCCCGGAGCCAGAAGAGCGTATTCGCGCCCCTGAGCTTTTCTTTGCTTCAATTCGACCTTTATGGTGTCCACCAGTGCGGCTTCGCTCATCGGTTCCACAATGCCTGAGGTCCCGAGGACAGATATTCCGCCCACAATCCCAAGGCGGGGATTGAAGGTCTTATCTGCGAGCGCTTCACCGTTGGGAATGGAGATGATGACGTCAAACCCTCCGGTATAATCCATCATGCTGGCTACTTCGCGTACGTTTTCATCGATCATGCGGCGCGGAACCGAATTGATCGCCGCGGCACCGACAGGCTGATCCAGTCCGGGTTTGGTAACGCGTCCGACGCCTTTGCCTCCGTCGATATGGACTTCACCGGGCTTATCGGTGAGTGAAACTGTGGAATAAATATAGGAACCGGTGGTGACATCAGGATCGTCGCCGCCGTCCTTAAGGATTGCGCAGGTGACGCTGTCCTCAGACATCTGGATATCCTCGACGTCGAGGTTCAGTTCGATCCCTTTCGGGGTCATTATCGTGATCTTTTCTTTTTTCTTCCCGGTTAGCAGCATCCATGCCGCGGCCTTTGAACCCGCAGCAGCACAGCTTCCGGTAGTGTATCCCAGACGGAGCTTTTTGCCGTCCTTAATGACATATTCTTCCATCAGCGAGTTATCTGATACATTATGGCGTTAAGTATCGCCGCCGCCACATTGCTGCCGCCCTTGCGGCCTTTTTCCACGATATACGGCACATCCGACTGCATTATAAGCTCTTTGCTCTCGACGACATTAACGAAGCCCACAGGCACACCGATTACCAGCAGCGGTTTGACCTCTCCGGCATCGATCAGTTCATGAAGCCTTATAAGGGCAGTTGGTGCGTTGCCGATAGCGAAAACACACGGTTTTGTGAGTTTTGCAGCTTTTTCCATTGAGACCAGTGCGCGGGTGACTCCCCTGCTTTTGGCTTCTTTCGCCACGTCTTCATCAGCTATGAAGCAATGGACTTCTCCGCCCAGTTTTGCCAGTATCGTCTTATTCATCCCTGCCTTGATCATCTGAGTATCGGTGACCACGTCACAGCCGGATTTGAATGCCTCGATGCCCTTCTTCACCGCGTCCTCCGAAAAGACGAGGTTGTCGGCATATTCAAAGTCTGCAGTGGTGTGTATGGCCCTCTTGACCACCAGTTCGTTTTCCTTGGGGATGACCTTGCCGAGGCGGGCAAGCTCTTCCGTGATGATCTCGAAGCTGCGGGTTTCTATAGCCGAAGGCTCGATGTTTTCAATCATTCTTGTGTTTCTCCTTTAAGCAGCTATTGTAAAAATTCCTTGCGAAATCCAAGTTTGCGTAGAAATGGAAATGAGGGAACCCCGCGTAGAGAGTGTCTGTGGCGAAAACACATTCCCATTCTCTTCCGCTGGGCTTTTCTGCCTTGAAGTCCTCCCCTGTGAACTCGCAGTCCCAGTGATGGAATTCATGAGCAGCTACCGTCCCTCCGGCTTTTGTGAGCATATTGTCCTTCTGTGCATGCAGCGTCACGTATCCGAAGCGTGTAAGCTTGCCCGTGTCCCTGCATGACCCTTTCAGCAGTCCCACCATCGGGTATCCGTCGATATCTTCCGTAAGATACATGAAGCCTCCGCATTCGGCTATGGTCGGCAGGCCACCGCTGACCGCCTTCAATATGCTTTCCTTCATAGACACGTTGCAGCTGAGCTTTTCTTCATACAGCTCAGGGTAACCTCCTCCGAGGTAGAGCCCGTCGATATCTTCAGGGAGACTTGCGTCATTCACAGGACTGAAGCTTACCAGCTCAGCACCCATTTCCCTGAGGGCGTTGAGGCTGTCCTCATAATAAAAGCAGAAAGCCTTGTCCTTTGCAACTGCAATCCGGACGGAATCGTGGTTTTTTTCTATCACCACGGGTTCGAATTCCACTTCTCCCGCACTGTCAGCCAAGGCGATCAATCTAGGTATATCTATCGTCTTTTCAGCTTGTTCTGCCATAATGGCGAGCTTGTCCTTCAGGTCAGTGATCTCCTCCGCGGTAATAAGGCCCAAATGCCTGCTGCCTAGCGTTGCGTCCGTCAGCGTCGGCATGAATCCCAGAGGGGCGATCTTTCCGCCGAAATGATCTGTGATTGCTTCTGCCAAGGTCTTATAGGTGGAAGCGGTGCACTGATTCAAAATGACACCGCATATATTGTTCTTATGGAAATTGACAAAGCCCTCGATCATGGCCAGTACCGAAAGTGAAGCACCTTTTGCATTGAGGATCAGTACCGTGGGGCTGTCCGTGATCTCCGCCACTTCGCAAGTACTCGCTTTCACCGATGTAAGACTCAGTCCGTCGTAAAAACCCATTACGCCTTCTATGACGCTGATGTCGCAATCCTCGGCGTTTTTTGCGAAAAGATATCTAAGCAGATTATCGTCAAAGAAAAACGGATCTAGATTGCGACTTTTCGCCCCGATTATGCGGGAATGGAACATCGGGTCGATATAGTCAGGTCCGCATTTAAAAGCACCGACCTTCATACCCCTGTTTACCAGTGACTGCAGGATGGCGCAAGATATAGTCGTTTTTCCGCATCCGCTGTTAGTTCCTGCAAGAACTATCCTACTGCATTTCTTTTTCAATGCTACCTCCTTTGTTCAGGCTCGTTAACACCGGTATGCCGTTATCCCTGGCTGCTTCCAGGAGCCTGCTGTTCATCTCGTTGAGTGAGCCGCAAGGAGTCCCCGCGTCAATGACCGTTGAGCATTTGAGCATCATGTCCAGTGCTTCTTTATATTTTTCTTCTCCCGCAGATTCAAAGGCGGGAGATACAATGACTTTGTCGCTCAGCGTGCGGGCGACCTGGTAATCAACGTCGTTTGAGAACAGAACTCCGGTGGCAAATGGAATCTGCCGTTTCTGAAGCTCACGGTAAAACGGTATGCCGTGCCCTCCTCCTGCGACGATGAATATCTTCGGTTCTCCGGATGGCTTTACGAGTTCCACACTGCCGAAAAGTGTGTCGTAGGAGCCGTTTTTGATCTCATAAAGCTCTTCAATTGAGCAAGTGTCTATGATCTCCTGCGGTGAACCGAAAGCCTGTATAGATTCTCCTTTAACGCAGATGATGTTATCGGAGATCTTCATAGCCAGGTCTATCTCATGGAGAGACATGATGACCGTGACATGTTTTTCTCTTGCCATCCGGCGCAGGATTTCCAGCAGTTCTATTTTATGACGTATATCTAGATATGCCGTGGGCTCGTCGAGGACGATGACCTCCGGATCCTGGCATATCGCACGCGCCAGCAGTATCCTCTGCCGCTGTCCGTCTGAAAGAGTGGAAAAATCCCTGTTTGCGAGGTCCATAGCGTGCACCATGCGGAGCGCATTGGCTACTGCGGCTTTGTCTTCATCGGTAAGTCTGCCGAAAAGATCAGTGTACGGGTAGCGTCCCATGGCGACAATCTCGGCGCAGGTGACCAGTTCAGGCTTGATCCTTTCCGTAAGTACAACCGCGAATCTCTGGGCAAACTGTTTGGCAGTCCAGAAAAAAATATCATCTCCTTCCACAGCCACTCTTCCGCCCAGCGGAGCAAGCTGGCCGGTTATGGTCTTCAGTATAGTTGACTTTCCCGAGCCGTTGGGACCGATAAGAGTCAGAATGCTGCCCTTGTCTATTCCGAAGGTGATGTCCTTGATCAGAGGCTTTTTATCGTATCCTACGGTAAGGCCTTCGACTTCGAAATAATTCTCCACCGTTAGACCTCCATGAGCTGGTTGCGCTTGACCATCATATAGATGACCACTGGGGCACCGAATACCGCTGTAATAGTACCGATCTTCAGTTCCGTAGGTGCAAGAACAGTACGGGCCAGCAGATCACAGAAAACACAGAAAGCTGCCCCGCAGAGAAAAACCGTAGGTATTATGAATATCGGCTTAGAGGTTTTCATCAGTGTCCTTGTAATATGAGGCACAGCGATTCCTATAAAGGATATGGGGCCTGCAAAAGCTGTGACACATGCAGACAGGACGCTCGACAACAGGATGAGCAGCAGTCTGAAGAGCTTGACATTGATGCCCATGCTTTTCGCGTAGTTCTCCCCCAGAGCATAGGCTCCTATAGGTTTGGACAGGAGACATGCCAAAACGATGCCGAGCAGGCAAATAACAGAAGCTGTAGCTACGTGCTCCCAAGATGAACCGGAGAAGGAGCCCATCGACCAGTTAGTCAGATTTACAATGTCGTGGTCATCGGCGAATGTGATGCAGAAATCAGTGACCGCACTGCAGACATAGCCGACCATTATACCGATGACCAGGAGCATCGCCATGTTGCTGACCTTTTGAGAGAAGAGCAGAACGATGCAGGTTATCAGTATAGAGCCCAGAAATGACGCTAAAATAAGAGCCAGAGGGCTTAGATTCCCCACCCTCTTGGCGATAAAGATCAAAGTAATGCCGACAACCATTTTGGCACCGGAAGAAATGCCAAGTTCAAAAGGACCGGCTATCGGGTTGCGGAAGAACACCTGCAGAAGATATCCCGAAATGGAAAGAGCCCCTCCCAGAAGGACAGCAAGCAGCATCCGGGGCAGGCGGATCGAAAAGAGTATGCGGCTCTCTACCGAGGAATTGATCACGTCGGCTAGCTCCTGCGCATACCTCCCTCTTGTAAAGAGGTTCAGCGTCCAGTACTTCACTCCCTGCCATACAAGTACGGCGACTTTTCCGCGGTCAATGCTCACGCTCCCGATATTGACATTAGCGATGAGTCCGATCATTAAAGCGGCGACCAGCAGGATCGTGATCAACAGAAATCGGCCTGTGTTTCCGATAGTTATTTCGTCAGGTCCGTTATCTTTCCTTTTGATATCTTTCGGCATTGAGTACTCCAGTCATATAGTATAAAGTCAGTTTTCCGTTCCCGACTGTTTAGGATCCTTGAGAAGGAACATGCCAGTGTAAGTAATGGTGCCCTTTCCGTAGTAGTAATCGATGTTGTTGTCCTTGCAGACATCGCTTATGAGCAGGCCGTAGCCCTCCATACCCGACATCCTCTTATTAGGGAAACGGCACGGTGAATCGGGATAAGTGCATTCTGCACACAAATGACAGCCTGCTCCGCCTAAGGCCAGCACATTGTTATAGTGTTTGTGCAGTTCATCGTTGAGCTCAACGCTCAATTCCCTGTGCCTTCTGGATGCTTCTCCCCAGGTTTCCATGTCAAAGTCATCATCCATGTTCATGGTGGTCTGCACCAATATGCCCCATTCATAACTTGCCATCTCGGCCTGGCATTCCTCAATTGTACCGCAGCCTGGAGGGCAGCTCCAGTTCTTGCCGTAGGCATGGCACTTGTCAACAGCGCACATATCGCGTACCTCATCGCGTGCTTTCAGAGTCTTGGCATCGGCAAGACCTGCATGAGTAAATCCCATATCCAAAGTGTCTTGAACTATGGTTTCTTTAGTGAACTGATACATCGCATCCTCCTATGAGTTTATTTCATTGCCCAATACAGTCTGTGGAAAAAAGGAACTTCGCTGAGACTGCTTGCTTTTCCGGAAAAGATCATGTTAAAGCTGCCGATCATCTCCCCAAGCTTAAGTGATTCCTGATACATGTTCTGGCTGGTACACCAGACGTTATTTTCTTTAACTGCCTTGAAATCAGCCAATACCGGATTCTTTTCAACCATCTCATCGATCGTGTAGATCTCACCTCCGATGGTCGAGTTATACAGAATGCAGTCAGCATCTCGTGCAGAGGCGAAGAACGATTCCATTTCGAGGGTCATGGTAGAGGAACGGGAATCATCCGTGGACATATTCTCAAAAACATATTGTCCACCGGCGATCTTCATCATCTTTGACAGATAATCGCCCGGCCTTCTGACAACAGCCATTCCTGAAGAATTGATGGAAAAGAAGACGACGGACATATCTGCCTCGGCGAGATTCTCACCGCTCACATAGGCCTTCTGCTCGTCGAAAAGCTCATTGGCTTCTTTCTCCTTATCGAACAGAGCACCGTACAGCTTAACCCATTCAGTTCGTCCTAGAGGATGTTCCTCGTTGCTGGACTGATCTATAAATACCGGTATTCCGAGCTTCTCCAGTTTGCTCTTTACTTCGGAGGAATGTGCTATCATCGTGGACTCTATAGCAAGCGGGCAGTTGCATGAGACTATCATTTCATAATCTGGCTCGCTGTATTTGCCCGCGTAGAGTATCCTCCCCTCCTCCATGGCTCTGCGGGCATTTTCCACGTACCATGACTCAGCTTTGGATCCGGACAGTCTTATATTCTCCAAGGCGTCCAGCGCATCTATATGGCACATTGCCGCAGTGGCAGCCAGATATATGTTATCCAGAGGCTGGCGTAGTATGATGATGTCTCTGGATACTCCCTTCGGAGTCTGACTTCCTTCGGGAACAATGAGAAACCGACTTTTATCAGCCAGCGTTATGAGTTTGAATCCGCCCTCGTAATAATCGACAGCGAATTGTGTGGCATAATCCAGCTTGAGGCTGTCAACAGGCTCCCAGCCGTTGCCCAGCCCCTCAGTATAACCACTGTCTGCGCAGCCTGCAAAAAAGGCTGCGCAGAAAACGATCGTAAGGATCAACGCAAAAGTGCGCTTCATTATTTCTCAGCTTTCATGGAAGAGGAATCGAAATGCAGTACGTAGTCAATGACCTTCGGTTCGCTCATGGCTGTCGTGCAGCCCTTGACTGCCATATCGGTATCAAGAACGACAGGGATCTCAAATGTAGACTGGCCTTCGGGAGTAATACGGTCATATCTCACACCGTCTATTTCCATGTATTCATAATGGGTACTGCTCCATACAATAGTGGCTGTCATGGTATCCCCGGAGACAACCAGCTTGGCGGGCGATTCGATAGTGGCTTTTCCGCTTCCGCCCGAAAGAGTGACATCTACCATGTATGTCCCGTCAGTAATGCCTTTCTCCTTTTTCCCGCAGGAAGCAAAGGCTAAAACAAGCGCGATGGCTAATGCGATCAAAATGAGCTTCTTCATAATAGTTTTCCTCTCTTATATCTTCAATTGAAAGAATCTAATTATATTTTGGTACTTTTCGGGCTGTACAGGAAAATTCCCGTACAGCCCAACAAATCACAAACTGATTTTTTCCTTTAAGGTCAGTTTTTCTGCAGGTTTGAAACACTGACCTTGTGGTCATACCAGGTTCCCTTCTTTCCTATAAGGGCCAGATCGAAATCTTTGTCAAGATAGGGAACCGGAACATCGAAGCCGTGAACGACTTCAGTGGTGCCATCTTTGTAATTAATTGTGTCTTCGGTATAAGGCAGAACGTAAGCACCGGGCAGCTGCGCTTTATCTATCGTTCCGAGATAGAGATTCATTACAGAGGTTGAAGCCAGACTGATGTGTGCGGTCATGCGACCATCCTTGACTACCAGAACGCACTTTCCTTCCATCTCGTCGTTAATATGGAACATAGTGCTGTCAGTCGTGAAATCCGCAACATATGTACCGTCTTCGGGAAGTCCGTACAGCGCGGCCGCAGTATGTACTACGTAGAGCTGCTGAATCTCGGGTATTCCGCCGAGTCCGGCAATCTGGCAGGTGACTTCCAGTCCGGCTGCCGTAAACATGCTCTTCCAGGAATCCTCATCATCACCGGCCATGTCATTGTTAGCATGGTCTCCAGCAACGACCATCAACGGACGAAGAACGACATTCTTGTATCCCGCAGCCTTGACGTCTGCGATAACTGCTTCACAGGACGTATCTTCAGGCTCGCCTTCGACCGTTCCGATGAATA